>CAYYUE010000024.1:0-17827 GCA_964474745.1 uncultured Bacteroidaceae bacterium
TACAGCTCCGTCTCTTGATATCATATGAATATATTTTGATTTAGATTATTTTTCAAACATATATATTTGAATTTTGAATGGTATTGCAAATAGCATCACAAGCTTCGTTCAGTTGATGATATACCGTTTCAAATCCGTGTTGACCTCCGTAATAAGGATCTTCCACACAGTAATTTTTATTTGGATACGCTGTATTTAATATATAATCTACTTTTCCTTTATCGTCTTGCGTTTTTGCCATATTCAAAACATTTCTATAATTATAGTCGTCCATTACGTAGATTTTATCAAATTTATGAAAATCAGAATATTCGAATACACGAGCTCGTATGCCGGTGATATCAACATTGTATTTTTCGGCAACAATTACAGATCTTTTGTCCGGCCTACTCCCTATATTCCCATGCTCAAATCCGGCAGAATCCACTTCCACATTCAACCCTTTTTCCAATATTTTTTTGCGCAATATACCTTCAGCTAAAGGAGAACGACATATATTACCCAAACATATCATAAGTATCTTCATTTCCTTATATTTTTTATAGTAAAAAGCCCACCATAATTAAAAAGAAACTACGATGGGCTATTATTATGAGATTAAAAATTATTTTACGGCTATCGTTTCTATTTCAACCATTACACCAAGAGGTAATTTTTGAACAGCATAAGCAGCACGTGCAGGTGCATTTTGCGGATAATATTTACCATACACTTCATTCATGGCTGCGAAATTATCCATCGTGCTTAACAAGCATGTTGATTTTACAACATCCGCAAATGTATAACCAGCTTCGATCAAAATAGCCTCAATGTTTTGCATTACTTGCTCGGTTTGTTCTTTAATTCCTCCTTCTACAACACTACCTGTAGCCGGATTAATAGGAATTTGTCCCGAAATATATAAAGTATTTCCAGCTACTATTGCTTGGCTATATGGTCCTATTGCTTTAGGGGCTTTATCTGTATTGATTATCTTATTCATAACGTAATTTTATTATTTGTTTATTATAAGTTTCACTGAAGTAGTAACAGTTTTATTCGAAATGGTAACTATATACATTCCGTTTGCTAAGTTAGTCAAATCCATTTGTTTTCCTGATACTCTAACATTGTTTTCACTATAACATACTTTTCCTAGTGTATTTATCACCTTCAAATCGAAAAGATCCGTGTTCCCACATTCAATAATAAAAATTCCTGTGGATGGATTCGGTACAAAGCGAAGATCAAGAGCTTGTGCTGCACTACCAACAATTCCTACATTTCCCTTCGCATATACTTTCTTTTCTGAAGAGTATGCCGGTTCGCAATCTCTATTTTGTATTTTAACCCGATATGAATAATTTCCTTTCGTCTTTAAAGTATCAAATATAGATGTTACACTTCCTGCAATAAACTGCCATTCACCTTCTTCATACTTACGCTCCCATTGAACAATCGAACCTACATAATTTTGAGCTCTTAAACGTCCAAAAGATTCGTTTATATTCACAGTATCGTTTGCATACTGAATATGTCCGCCATGAGAATAAACAATTGCAATCAAAATTGTATTGCTTGTATCGTTAATACCCGTAGAAGTAACAATACGGCGATAATACGTACTATCTGACAATACTCCGGGAATATAACTTATTTCATTATTTGTTCCCGATGCACTTGTCCATGATGTAGACAATGTTCTGGATTGCCATAAATAGGTATAAGGGGCGGTACGTCCCGTTGGTAATGTTCCTCTTATCGAATCCACACTTATCGGTTGACGATTAGAAATACCACAATACAATTGGTTTTCAGATATTAAGTTATTTTCAATAGGTTCAAATGTTGTTATAAAATTAGAAATGGTACCAACTCCAACTCCATATTCGTTTTCTGCAAAGGCTCTCACATAATAACGGGTCCTTTCATTCAAAGGAGTAACAGGAGCTGAAAAAATAGCATTTGCATCTATTGTATTGGTATAAATAACCATATTATTAGGATCATTAAGCTCAAAACCCGCAGTGGTATTCATTAAAAATCCAAAACGTGTTACAGCTGCATCTACAGAATCATCAATACGTCCTTTCAATACGGCTCCATCGGAAGTAATATTAGCAGTAGATCGAGTTGTTACGCGAGGAGCTCCCGTTAACGTTGTAAATTGCAATGTAGTTGGAGAATATGTTGTACAATAGGAATTAATTGCATATGCGCGAGCATAGTAATTAGTACCTCTTTGTAAATTAGAAATAGTTATGGAATAAATTCCTTCTCCTATTTGTGAATCCGCAATGTGATTATCGGTCCCTAGCGTGGGTTCCGGAGAAGTGCTCCAGCAAATTCCCCGCTCAACAATATTTACACGTTGTGTATCAATCAAATTTGCAGTTAATATTATGGATGAAGAGGTCATACCTGAAGACGATAATATATTTATGTCCGGAAACGTATCCAACAACATATAGTTAAATTGAATTACGGAATCTATAACTTTAATATGTGATACAGGTTTATTAATAATGCTTCTTCGCGTATTATTTCCTGTTAGGTCGTACCAGCTCCACGAAATTGGAGTAGAACGATTGGTAAATTTATTATTATTGTTTGTAGGATATGGAGTATTCATATTATAATTAGACGAATCTCCATTTGCCGAAACTATATAACATCCTTGATGAGTCGGGTTTGTATTTAATGTATTTGAGTTGCTACCCATTAAAGTCCATCCCGGAACATTTTTATCCACATGTAGTATCAACATTCCACCACCAGGATTGTATGCATCCCAACCTACTTTTTGTCGATTTTCCAAAATATAATACTCTTTAGCATTTCCCGTTGTCAGTTTATATGAAACATTACTATCTGCCAATCTATTCAATGCAATAACAGCCGGATCCGTTAAAGTAGTGTGATCATGCCATCCCAGTATATTTCGTTCCACACTTGATAACAAAGGAGGAGTACGGCTATTGTTATTATAACAACCACCATGCATCAAACTAAAATTCCCTAATCCTACTCCCACATCATTTTGTGTATCGTACATATCCGGCAATCCCAATATGTGTCCAAATTCATGGCATAGAGCCCCTATTCCATCAGCACGGGTATTACTATTTCTTTCTCCCGAGCATGAATACCCAACAACTCTCACTCCATCTTTAAAAATATTGTATCCATACATTTTGGAAGCATGAGGCCAAATAGAAGTAGGATCTCCCGATGTTGATTGAGGAATACCTGCAAAAATAATATGAATATTATCCAGAGTATCATTATCATCGTTATCATATGCCGTAAAATCAATATTATATGCCGTATCAATATACTCTATCGCATCTCTTACCATTCTTCTTACATTAATATCTTTGGAACCACCCTGATCGCGTCCATAATAATCAAGGGTTTGAGGCAAACGACATGGGCCTAAAACCGTTATATCCAGATCCAAAGCACCCATAGAGTTATCATAATAATAATCTCTCATAGAACCCGTTGCTCCGTCTTCTGTACAGCCTGGCTGATTGGCTATATTTTGCCAATAATTCCGAGTTGTGGTAAATGGTTTATCCGAAAAATCGACTAATACGACTAATAACTTAGGGCTTCCTGTTAATGGAAAACTTCCTTTTGTTGCCAGTTGTTTTGATTTCTCATTCTTACTTACTTGCAATTGTTCTTCCGTAAATTTCAAATTTTTCGGAATACTAGCCAATGCCACATTCTCTTCATATGTACGATAATTAAGATTAGAAGCTTTCATTGATCCAGCTATCATATTTCCTTTTTTATCCAATTTCGCATACACCCAATCTCCATTATCAGATTGTAAAAGGGTATAACCATCCATAGTTGTTGCCCATGAAACACTCTCATCGCCTCGTAAGCTAAAAGTAAGTACCCTACCATCCGATAATTGTATTGTTTTCGGAGTTCTATCGGCAGGTACCGCGTTAGCTGCAGTTATACATAATACTACAACTAATAATGTAATAAATACTCTTTTCATTTTTAACTATTTATATTTGTAATTGATAATCTACTCTTCAGATTCTTTTGCAAAAATACTCACCTTTCACCTAACTCACAAGAAATTAACAAAATATAATACTTATCGCCCATTTAAAACGGGTATAAAAAAGAACTCATTATCGTTTCATATATTGCATCTGTATGTACGAGAATATTATTGAGAAAAACATATGTATCACTCTTAGAAGCGCATGTGCAATATAACACATATAATCTATATCAGAAAATAATCTATTTTTAGTACAATTCACCTGATAAAAATTGCAGAATCGATTCACTTTTTTTTAATTCGAACCAATTAATTTCGGAGTACCGGCGCAACCATGTCATTTGGCGTTTAGCATAACGTCGTGTATTTGTTTTTATATTTTCAATAGCCCGTTCTTTTGAAATTTCGCCTAACATAAAAGAAAACAATTCTTTGTATCCGACCGTATTCAATGCCGTATAATTTCTATATGGAAAAACACGCTCAACCTCATCGAGCAACCCTTCTTTGATCATATGGTCTACTCTTGTATTGATTCTATCATTCAAAAACTCTCGTTCCGTTTGGAGGCCTATTTTTATGATATGAAACAGACGTTGCTTTATAGCTTGATTCCGAATTTCGGAAAAAGGCCTACCTGTCATATAACATACTTCTAACGCCCGTAAAATTCGAACCGGATTTGCCAAATCAACCTCATTATAATATTTCGGATCCAAAAACTTTAACTGAAATCGGATTTCTTCAAGTCCTCCTTTTTCAAATTGTTGCCGCAATTTAATTCGTAATTCAGGATCAGGATCGGGCAAATCGGCAATGCCCTGACAAAGTGCGTCAATATATAAACCTGAACCTCCAACAGCAACAACCACATCATGCTTTTTATACAACTGTTCCAAGCATTGCAGCGCTTGTTGCTCATACATCGACACATTATAATAATCTTGTATGGAAAGATTTGCTATAAAATGATGTTTCACTACAGCTAATTCTTCCAGAGAGGGGCGCGCCACTCCTATAGATAATTCTTTATAAAATTGCCTCGAATCGCACGACAAAACCTCTGTCTGAAATTGACGCGCTATTTCTATAGCCCATGCCGTCTTCCCTATTGCGGTAGGCCCAACAACGACAATTAATGTTTTTGTACTACCCATTCGTTCAATGTTGAGGTTTCAATCCTAATTTAGCCGCTTCGGAAAGCATCAGTTGGTATGCAGGTTCATATTCGTTAGGGATGATTCCATCCAATATAGCATCTTTTATAACTGTTTTTATTATTCCTATTTCTCGACACGGAGGAATATTGAATATATCCATAATATTTTCACCTGTAATGGGAGGTTGAAAATTTCGAATCCTGTCCTTTTGTTCTATATCGATTAATTTTTGGCGTACTATCTGAAAATTCTGCAAATACTTTTGTACTTTTTGTTGATTCTTAGAAGTTATATCGGCTTCGCATAACAACATAAGATCATCTATATCATCTCCTGCATCAAATAGCAAACGACGTACTGCAGAATCGGTTACAACATCTTCGGACAAAATAATAGGGCGCAAATGCAGTTGTACCAATTTTTCTACATAACGCATTTTTTCATTCATAGGCAATTTCAAGTTGCGAAAAATTTGTTTTACCATTTTTCCACCCTTTACTTCATGGCCATGAAAGGTCCATCCTAATTTTTCATCAAAGCGTTTTGTGCCGGGTTTTCCGATATCATGTAATAGGGAAGCCCATCGCAACCACAAATTGGAAGAATGTTGTGCCACATTATCGAGCACTTCCAGTGTATGATAAAAATTATCTTTGTGTCCTTTTTTACCGACAGTGTCTACTCCTTTCAATTTGGAAAACTCTGGAAATACCACATCCATCAATCCCGATTTATAAAGCAATTTAAATCCTACAGAAGGCACTGGTGACAAGATTATTTTATTTAATTCATCCGCAATACGTTCTCTTGACACAATTTCGATACGGTAGACGTTCCGTTGTATTGCTTCAAACGTCCTATTCTCAATAATAAAATTTAATTGCGTTGCAAACCGAATCGCACGCATCATTCGCAAAGGATCATCCGAAAAAGTAAGATCCGGGTCTAACGGAGTACGTATAACGCCATTATCTAAATCTCGAATCCCATTAAATGGGTCTAGTAATTCACCAAAAGTATCGGTATTCAACGAAACGGCCATTGCATTAATTGTAAAGTCTCGGCGATTTTGATCGTCAGTTAATGTTCCGTTTTCTACTATCGGTTTTCTACTATCGGATCGATAGGACTCTTTTCTAGCTCCTACAAATTCAATTTGCCAATCTTCGCCTTGATATTTGCAATGAAACATAGCAGTACCGAAGTTTTTAAAAATACTGACTTCTTTATTTTTATCAATACTGGAAGCTACTTCCAAAGCCAAGTCAATTCCGCTACCTAAACACACGATGTCGATATCAGTACATGGCCGTTGTAAAAAATAGTCTCGTACAACCCCTCCTACAACAAAGGCCTGTACCCCCATTCTGTCAGCAATTTTGCCTATTATTTTATATACGGGATGTTCTAGTTTCACATTATTTTATAGTTAATATTCATTGGATACAAACGACATTCTAGTATTATCGTTTACATAATTCATTCTCTAAAACGTTTTTTCAGATGCTAGTTTCCCATTTTCATCAAAAAATTGCCATACTCCTGCTCTTTTCCCATTTTTATAAGACCCTTTGTAATAAGGGCTGCCATTTTCGTGATATACAATTTGTTCTCCTTCTTGTATACCATTTACAAAATTACCTTCTGTTTGTATGTTGCCATTTTCGAAATAAAATGTCCATTTCCCATCTCGAAGATTATTTTTCATATTACCAATTGACCGTACCGCAAAATTTGCATAAAACTGATACTGAATTTTTCTAAAATCATCTCCTCCTTCTACAGATACAGGCGATTTATCAGGCATTATTTCCAATATGGTAATATTGTCAGATTTTTGAAATATTCGATCCCCTTTTTGAGTATAAAATTCCCATTGGGATCCCTTTTCAGATTCTGAGAAGTCGGCTTGAGCAAATATCTTTCCATTTTCATAATAGAATTCCCACACACCGTTGGGTTTTTCATTTTTGAAACCTTTTTTATATCGAATGTTGCCCGATTCATAAAACATTTCTTCAGCTACACGTTGTTTATTTCCATTTACTGTCTGGACTTCATACACCAACTGAGGTTTTCCATCCGGATAAGTCAAAATAGTCTCTTTCTGTGTTTTACTGCATGATACAATTACAATAGCCATAGCTAACAGTAAACTTATCTTTTTCATTGTTACTTTATTTTTTATTGTTATTTTATTTACTTTTTTTGTATATCAATATATATTGGAAGATGATCACTAAACCCTCCTTGGTATTTCATCCCTGCATATGTACGAAACAATTTTTTTCCTAAAAATTTAGTATCCGGAATCAGTAAAAAATCGGGAGCGAAAATATGAGCAGTTGCCCCAACAACTGAAATAGGATGATCGGGGTTAAGAATTACATTTTTCGAAACCATAATTTGATCTATACACGACCAATCTCCTTTATACTTATATGTACCTGTATTTTTAGGAATTCGACACATCGTATTAATCAACGTATTTGTTTTCCAATTTGCAGTGTCTGGCAGAACTCCTAAACTTTTCGTAATACAGTTATCGAATGGAGTATCATTGAAATCACCCATCACAATGACCGTGCTTAAAGGATGTCTATTCACAATAGTATCTACCACATTGCGAAGCTTTGATGCCACGTAATTTCTTTTTTTATCGGATGAAGCACCTCCCCTTTTCGATGGAAAATGTGCTATCAGTGTAAACAATGTATCCTTATCGAATAAGATTCCTGAAACGAGCAAGATATCCCTTGTTTTGAATGTTACGTCATTAGGATTATCAATGGCTATGGGTTTCGAATATAGGATATGGAATTTCTCAGGACGATATATAAGTGCCACATCGATACCCCGCATATCAGGTGATTCATAATGAAGTAAATTATATGAAAACCGCCTCAAAGGCGTATTCAGACATAACTGCTGCAACACCCAATCATTTTCAATCTCGCACAAACCAACCATAACCGGCATGTTTTCGCCACCTAATGCAACCAATGTTTTATATATATTATTTTTCTTTTTTTCAAATCGAGAATATGTCCAACGGTTAATACCGTTTGGAGTAAAATCATCATCATTCTTTATACTATCATTAGAAGGATCGAAAAAATTCTCTACATTCCAAAATACAATACGAGCAATTTCAGTTTTCTTTTCTTGTGCAACAATTTGCAAAATAAAGAATGTATTAAAAACACATAACATTACTATTTTTTTGCGCTGCATCATTTCGAATTCATTCTTTAGCTAAGAAAACTTTATTTCTTTCCTTTTTATTACTAGTTTCGACAATTCATTGAATACTCAACAAGCCATTATTCCGATTTGCAAAATTACCTATAATTCTTGAACTATGGATAAACTCACAAAAACTTCTTTACTATAGGATTCGCCCTATTTATATAAAAACTTTTTCCAAAGCGTTCAATCAACAACAAAAATTACCGACATCGATGAAGTATATAATAATAGATAAAAATATAAAATTCAACTTTAAAGAAATATAATACAACCTCTTGCCTGAGAAAAAACAGATCGAATTATTCGAATCACAAACCGCATATTCAAAAGAAAGGAGATATATTTCCGAATATCTCCTTTTTTCATACACCATTAAAAAAATTAAATTACAAAATCCTTACTTTTCCACACATTCATACGTTTTGTATTGCGTTCCATCGGGAGCGGTAATAGTCTGGCCTGTCGATTCCGCATTTTCCGTACATGAAGTTCCTCCCGTTTGTTTGTAATTCGTTACGTATTCCCAAAGGGTTCCATCTGTTTCCAAACCTCGAGAAGTGCATTCACACTCCTTAGAACAAGAGGAAATTCCTATTACTGCCAATAACCCTATACTTGTTATTATTATCTTTCTCATGTTTTCGTGTAAATTATATGCATGAAAACGCAACTATAGAACATTTTATTGTACTGAAGTAATTTTATTCCAATACAATAGAGGTATACATAGTACGCAATGGATATCATCAATTGAGATTCAACCTTTCTTAAAAAAACACCATTCTCTACGCATGTATTTTCCATATGATGTAATGCAAAAGAGGCGCCTATTACTAACAGACGCCTCTTCTACAGAATATTGATTTTTTATATTGGTTTCTTAGAAAATTTTCCAAGCTAATGAAATTACCCAACCTTTAAAATTGGTTTTTTCATCGCCAATAACAAAATTATTGGTAAACGGATAAGAATACCGTAAATCCAGTGAAAGCATTAATACATCCACTCCAACACCGACCAACCCTGATACTCCAAACGCTTTTGATTTAAAGTCCTGAATATTATCCTTTAAACTACTAAAGTTGGATGTGCTAATCATAAATTCCGGTCCTAAAAAAGCTCTCAAGTTCATAACCTTAAGATTCAATATTTTATATCCCACCAAAATAGGGATACTCACACCTTGTTGGCTTTCTTTGAAAGTTTTGGATGCTTCTTGACCGGCTGTTCCATCAATCAAATTAGAGCTGTTAACATCGAATTTAAATTTCGAAAAAGAATATGCAATCTCCGGTTGTATGTATAATTTCTTTCCTATTCGAGCAAATACCCCTACATTGAATCCCGGATTTACATCTGCGGAGATTCCGGATTTATCTACAGAAAGGCTGTTCAACGTTACACCTGCTTTTATTCCAAAATTGAATTGTGCTTGGGCTATACCGACACAAGCTAAAATACACAAAAATAGACCAATTTTTTTCATAACATAATCATTTAAATTTGTATCATTCTATTTTAATTATTTGAAAATCTATATTTTATTAAAACAAATTAATTACATAGAGTTCTTTTCTGTTCCTACAAAAATACATAAATAATTTGAATTACCTATAAAATAGATCAATAGGGATCGTTTCTCCATTTATCAAATCGATGTTTATTCCAATAGCGAATCAAAAAGAATCCGAAAATCATACCTCCCAAATGTGCGAAATGGGCAATACCGTCGCCTGAAGAAAATATTCCCGACACCAATTCTATAGCTCCATAAAAAATAACGAACCATTTTGCTTTGATCGGGACCAGGAAATAAAGATAAATGTATTGATTGGGAAATGTCATTCCGAATGCCAACAATATTCCATAAACGGCACCTGAAGCCCCTACTGTAGGGATATTGACTTTCCTATTTAAAAATTCCTGAGCCAATTCTACAGATTGATATGCATAATTGGATGCTGTCGGATCGTGTTGCCAAGTATTCAAAAAAGCATTCGCCGCCGAAACTCCTTCCGGTGTAAGAACAGATGAAAATTTCGATTGTATCAAAGCAACGAAACCATCGGGAGTAGGATGTTGAGCATAGGTATTGATAGCCGATTGCAAGCTAAAATAATCAAACCCGATTACACACGTATGTACTACAGCAGCTCCAATACCGGTCACCAGATAAAACAACAGAAACCGTTTGGAACCCCAAAAATTTTCCAATACATATCCGAACATCCACAAGGCAAACATATTGAAAAAAAGATGATCGAAACTACCGTGCATAAACATGTAAGTAATGTATTGGTAAAAATGAAAGTATTCACTTTTAAAGAAATACAATCCTAAATATTCAGTCAAGTCAAATCCGAACGAACGCTGAAACGCCAACGTAGCTAAATAAAATATTACATTAATAATCAACAAGTTTTTTACAACCGTAGGTAAAACTTTAAAACCTTGAGGTCTATATTGTTCCATTTTTATTTAAATTTTTCGAGTAAATCGGATTCTTTAAAAATTACCATTGTTTTTTTACCGGAAGGTGAAACATTAGGTATTTTACACATAAACAATTGAGCAACGATACTTTGCATTTCTTCTTGTTTCAACTTCTTGCCGTTTCGTATCGCCATCTGTCGTGCCAATGAGGAAGCAACACACTGATTTTTATCACTAAACTTATGCATCAAACTACTTTTATAGTCGGAAACAATTTCTTCTAAAGCCGATTGTACAGCATCTTCATTCATCGTAGCCGGTACGGCCGTTATCACCCATGTATTCTTTCCTAGCGAGCTCACTTCAAAGCCCATCTTTTTAATTTCCGGAGTCAGTTCGGCAATAATTTCGGCATCGCCGGGAGAAAAACTACACTGTATAGGGAACAACAATTGCTGAGAACATATAGGTTCATGCGATTGATGCATTAATTTTTCAAATAAAATACGCTCATGCGCATACTGCTGATCAATAAGCAACAATCCGGAAGTAATATTGCTGACAATATATCTGTTCTGAACTTGTATAGCTGTAGCACGACAAGAATCGAGGTTTTCCTCCGGAATATCTTGGAAAAGCTTTTCTTCTTTATGTTCCGTCACGGGAACAAGAATTTCCTCAGAATAGTTTTTTTGTGGATCTGCTTCATTTGATATTTCAAAAAAACGATCCCAATGTTCATTTTTTTGCTTTGTAGAAGAAGGTCCTCCTGCAGGATTTTTTCCCGAGAAGGTATTGTCCCTGTATTTCGGTTCGAAGGGATTGTAGTTTGTATTTATCGTAACAGTAGGCTCTTTAGGAATATACCCTTTGGGAGCGGGAGCCGGATTGAGATCTATTCCTTCGAGGGTATCGAATTCGAACTCTGTTGCCAACGAATATTGCCCTAATGTTTTTTTCACGGCCGAACGCAGTACAGCATACAGAATTACCTCGTCTAAAAACTTCACTTCGGTTTTGGTAGGATGTATATTTACATCGATCCGAGAAGGATCCACTTCCAGATTTATAAAATAAGAAGGATAACATTTTTCCGGCAACAAATCGGCATATGCCTTTTCGATAGCATTATTCAGGTAATAATTTTTTACGAACCTATTGTTTACAAACAGATATTGTTCACCTCTCGACTTTCTGGAAAATTCAGGTTTACATACATATCCTTTTATTTTCACCTGTTCCGTAGCTTCTTCAACCGGATGCAACCGTTGTTTGTAGTTGGTACCGAAAAGCCCCACAATACGTTGATGCATGTTTGATGCCTCTAGTTGGTATAAGAGCTTGTCATTATGATACAACGAAAAAGCCACATGAGTGTGAATCAATGCTATTCGTTTGAATTCTTCTTCGATATGCCCAAACTCAATAGCGTTGCTTTTTAAGAAATTGCGTCGTGCAGGAATATTATAAAAAAGATTTTTTACGGCTATAGATGTTCCGTTATTACATGAGCAAACATTTTGCTCTTTTACTTCAGATCCTTCGATACGAATGTAAGTACCCAACTCGGCATCGTACATCTTGGTCTTTAATTCCACTTGTGATACTGCTGCAATAGATGCGAGGGCCTCGCCTCGGAATCCCATGGTCCGAATAAGAAACAAATCTTGTGCAGAACGGATCTTGGAAGTTGCATGCCGTTCAAAACACAACCGCGCGTCCGTCTCTGTCATGCCACAGCCATTATCAACGATCTGCAATAAGGTTCTTCCTGCATCTTTTATAATGAGTTGAATTTGAGTTGCACCCGCATCGATAGCATTCTCCAACAATTCTTTTACTGCAGAGGCCGGCCGTTGAACCACCTCTCCTGCAGCAATCTGATTCGCAACGGAATCGGTTAATAACTGTATTATATCTGGCATGTTTTCCATATTCGATAGAAGGTGCAAAATTACATATTTTTTGGGAAATAAGTTGGTGTTTTTTCCTGCCCATGTATTATGTCTTTAGTATGCCTGCAAAAAGAATACGGTGGTCGAACTCCTACATAATTATCTATCACATAGGATATTTTCGTTTTTTTTTACGAGATCGTTTATTGAAGTACGGGATTAAAAAATACCTTAACCGAATGTTTCTTTCTTTTTGAAATGTTTTTCATCCTTGTTTTGAAATGGATTTTTTGCTTATTACAAATGCCTTCAAAAGATGTTTTACCTCTTTGTTTATCATGTTATATTCAGACATTGTTCTGATTTTACCCTTATCTGAATGTAGTTACTTTTTTATTTTTTCTACATGTCAGCTTTTCGTAGTGTATCTTTTGTACATTTGTTGTTAAATCGGTATATATACGTTTGTATTTATTGTAAGTTTTCTTTACAAGTCCTTTCTATATATATTGCTAAATACTATTTTGAATCCATAATGGCTTCACGCCCTTGTAAAATATTCGTACTCAAATGACATCGTATTTTTTCACAGGTAAGTTACTCTTTTCTTATTTATGTAGCTTTTGTGTCGTCTTAAACCTTTCATGCTCATTTCCTTTTCCGATGCTTTTATTTGTCATCATTTAAAAATCATCTTTAGATCCTTATATGCTAATTATGCACCGTAATAACTTGGATGTTGTGATGTGTGATAAAACTCCTTCGTATTCAATAATCGATTAGAATTATGAATCTGTAATAAAACAGGTTCTCATACAAATAGAAAAAATCTATATTATCTTTTATAGATCCGTTATCGGAAACCCCGTGTTCTCAGGTAATCGATTTTTTATATTGAACAATACACAACTATTTTTAGTTGTAGCAATACTCTTTTAGAATAAATAAATTCGTTACTAAAATATAAAAGCGTATGAAAACACAAATAAAAACAAGTGCTCTAAAAAAATTGGTTGAAGAAGCATACCAAGAATACAAAAACAATCAGGATGGGAAAAATGCGGATTATATTCCCTACCTGGCTAATATTCCTTCGGATTTGTTTGGAATTGCAGTTTGTTTACCATCAGGAGAAACAATCGAAGTAGGAGATACTAATTATATGTTCGGCATCGAATCCGTTTCGAAAGTTCATACAGCCGTTTTGGCCATGCGTCAGTATGGATATGAAGAAATCCTAAATAAAATCGGAGCTGACGCAACAGGTCTTCCATTCAATTCGATCATGGCTATTTTACTGGAAAGCGACCACCCCTCTACTCCATTGGTAAATGCAGGGGCTATCAGTGCATGCAGTATGATAGAACCTATAGGTGATACCAGTAAAAAATGGTTGGCAATTGTAAACAATATCACAGATCTCTGTGGGAGTGCACCTAAATTAATTGATCCGTTGTATAAATCGGAAACGGAAACCAATTTCAACAATAAAGCAATTGCTTGGTTGTTGAAAAACTACAACCGTATTTACGACAACCCTGAAATATCGTTAGATTTATATACACGTCAATGCTCACTAGGAATCACTGCTAAACAATTAGCTATAGGGAGTGCCACTATTGCAAATAACGGACTGAATCCGGTTACGCATAAACAAGTATTTGATAAAACACTTACTCCAAAAATTACATCTTTAATTGCGACCGTTGGATTTTATGAAAACTCCGGAGATTGGATGTTCACAGCGGGAATTCCTGCAAAATCAGGCGTAGGTGGAGGTGTTATGGGTGTAATGCCCGGTATGTTTGGTATTGCAGCTTTTTCACCGCGGTTGGACAATGCAGGGAACTCGGTTCGTTCACAACTGGCAATTAAATACATTATGAACAAATTAAATTGCAATATCTATGCAGCCGATAAACCGGAAATTGTACCGGATGTAAAAAACGTAGAGCATTCTCATGCGGCAGCCATGATGTAGAATCATTTTAAAATGATAGAGGTTTTTAATCCATGTGTACAAAAATTGAAAAGCAATACTAGTCCTAAATGAATCCGGAGCAATTCAATTTACTAACAAATAATACGTTAAATACCTCTATCGTTTAATTTCTATTTTTATTTTGCATTATCTTAGATTTATCTGTACTTTTGCAGTTCAAAGTAGAAACTAAAGTAGTTATCAAATTATTAATTCATAATAAATTATGGTAAAAGTTGCAATTAACGGCTTCGGCCGAATTGGAAGAATAACTTTTAGAGAACTTATTACAAGAAGTTCTGTTGAAGTAGTTGCAATCAATGATTTAACAAGTGCCGATACATTGGCTCACTTATTAAAATATGACTCTGTCCACAGACGTTTTGACGGTGACGTTACGGCCGACGGTGAGTATTTGGTTGTAAATGGAAAACGCATCCGAATATATGCAGAAAAAGACCCTGCTAATTTGCCTTGGAAAGAATTAGGAATCGACATCGTTATCGAATCAACAGGTATTTTTAGAAACCGTGAAAAAATGATGAAACACATCAATGCCGGAGCTAAAAAAGTTATTTTAACTGTTCCTGCAGATAAAAAGGAAGATGTTGATGCAACGGTTGTTTTAGGTGTTAACGATAATGTCTTAACCAAAAACGTTCAATTGGTTTCGAATGCATCGTGTACAACAAACTGTTTAGCTCCTATGGCTAAAGTTTTGAACGATAATTTTGGTGTTGTTCGCGGCTTGATGAACACAGTACATTCCTACACAAACGATCAAAATATTTTAGATTTGCCTCATTCGGATTTACGTCGTGCACGTGCTGCAGCGGTATCTATTATTCCAACAAAAACCGGTGCTGCTAAAGCAGTAGGTTTGGTATTACCCGAATTGCTAGGCAAATTGGACGGATTGTCTATGCGTGTTCCAACTCCCGATGGATCTGTCGTTGATTTAACTGTAGAATTAAGTAAAACTGTTACTAAAGAAGAAATCAATGCTGCTATGAAAAAAGCTGCAGAAGGCCCAATGAAAGGTATTTTGGAGTATTGTACAGAACCAATTGTTAGTTGCGATATTATAGACAATAAACATTCCTCTATTTTTGATTCCTTGTTGACCCAAGTATTAGAAGGGAACTTTGTAAAAGTTATATCGTGGTATGACAATGAAAAAGGTTACTCAACTCGTGTTTGCGACCTTACTGAAAAAATGGCAACATTATTGTAAAAAAAGGTTATAAATAATAGTATATCCAAAAGGTGCTTCCAGAGGGTGCACCTTTTTTTGTCTAAATTATTTTTTAACTTTACTTACATGCTCAAAAAACAGTATCTACAGACAAAAAGCGTTATTTATGTATAATTTTAAAACTCAACATATCAAATGTTGTTATGAGAGTTATTGAAACCAAATTGTTATATGAATCAAAATCATCGTAAATTAGAAAAATATTCTTCTGCATTTACCCTATCCGATATGGAAATTTTTATATTTCCGGAATTGTTTTATTCATTAGTGTTGGCAAATATCATGTCTCCGGTTATTTGGAGCTGGCGTAAAGATAAATGGTTTGACGGTATTGAAAAGAAATCGTTCAATTATAAAGTAAATCGTGTGAAACAGTATATAATGGATAATACGGAATTTAATTTAGATTTGGACACGTGGGGGTTGACAACAAAAGAACAGGAATTGGCTCGTTTTTCAGATTTTATTGATGTGGATACGTTACAACAATCAAATGCCTTATTTGGCTATGAAGGTGATAAATACTACTTCAGCATTGATATTCGACGCCATTTTGGATTAGATAAATATTCTGATAATATGATTCCTTATTGGAAAACAGAAACCATAGAAGCCATGGAATCGTTTCGCCATAAAGAAAATTATCATACTGCTGCGGGTGAATGTGTTTCTTTTTCGGCATTATATGCTGCTGCCATGTTTATTATTGCCAAAATACCATTGGAAAAAATCTTTTTGATAGCAACACCTCTTCACTCTCAGAATTTTATTGACGAAAAAGAAGGTTTTTTTACAAACAATCGACGTATTGTTACTAAAAAAATGTGGTATAATGGAACCGAGCTTTCTGCAAAGGCGCGAAGAGCCGTTGAAAATGAAAAAATCACCATTGTATCTCACCTTTCAGGGTATATACACACACTATATAACGATGCTACTATTGATCCGGGTGCATTCAAAACATTTTGTACACATTTTCGCAATTTTTTGCACACCGATTTCTCTTTTGAGATTTTTATCAATTATCTTAAATCTCAACCTCAATATTGGGATTGCTTCCAATACAAAATATTACGAAACGGTTCGCCTTGGTACATCGATCTTACCACAATTTTCAATTATGAAAGAAATTCGAAAAGCAGCTTTGCCAATGAAAGTAGGTCTGCTTTGTTTCAGGAAATGGATTTTCGAGATTTTTGTATATCTGCTTTTCCAAACAAAATTGAAATAAACCGCTTCGAAGATTTCATATCTGAAAATAATGTTTCAGACGTTACTGTTGCCGAAAATTATTTTCGATCAGAACTTCTTCAACGAGAATGTTCAAAAATGGATCATCTCTTTGACGAGATCCGGCAATTTACACATATCGAACCGAAGCTTCCCAATATTCATAAAAACTATATATCACAACCTCGCCTTGAAATCGACACCGATGCTACACGGGAAGAAATCATAGATTATTTACGATCGATGCGAGAAAAAAATCCTGTTGCCGATTATGCATTTTATGCATTCCGCAAAATGGATGAAATCGACTGGGAGCCTTTTGTTATGGCAGCTTTAGAACGCAATCCTGTATCACTACAAGGATTACAAAACAATAGTCTTGCTGAGGTATTGGAAGTACTCAACAATATGGATAACACCTCTATCTATGATGATAATAGGTTAGCATTGCCCGACGAAGTTTGGAATTTTAGGCGTGGTGATGGTGTAGAGAAAGCATTTGTAATATGTAATTTTTTAGTGAACCAACTACATAAAAAAGGGATTACCCTCTCTATTCATAACGAAACGGTTACAATTAAAATACCCAATGAAAAAACAATCCGACTCGAATCT
>CAYYUE010000025.1:0-17180 GCA_964474745.1 uncultured Bacteroidaceae bacterium
AATTAATATGAACGCATGCGAATTATTTACATTTATAGCTGAATTAGTTGCAATTATTAGTTTTATTCCAATCTTAATTGCATCTATTATTTACTTAAAAAATAGTAGAAAAATTAAGGTAAAGCTCTCTTGTGGCTCTTTTGAAATTAAAAAGAAATACTTTACAAGAGCAGAAATAACGACAATAGTATCAGAAAGATTCTATCAAGGAGGAAAGTTGCCTGACAAATTACGAGAAGAAATTATCAGTAAAACTTGCCCAAAAATTTCTAACGTTATTTCTAAAATAGAAAATGAAAAACAAGTGGAATAAAAATTCTAAATCTAAATTATTTTTAACAAATTATTTAGTATATCTCTTTTTTAATTCGGTTAGTATTTCTAATGGAATCTAATCAATTTCTGTTCTTTGACATAATAAAAAACCAGAATTAATTTCGACTTATGACGTTTATCCTTACCTATTAGAACAAGGATTGAGACGTTTTAAATATTCTTTTAATATTTTTTCTTCTAGCTGTAAATGTATCCATTAGAACAAGGATTGAGACGTATACATAATTATATACTTCACCGTCTTTACAGCTGTAAATGTATCCATTAGAACAAGGATTGAGACTGTCTGACTCAAATAGGTTTGTTTTATATGGTACAAAAGCTGTAAATGTATCCATTAGAACAAGGATTGAGACAATGTTCCAGCATCGGCACGGATGATAAAGTCCTAGCTGTAAATGTATCCATTAGAACAAGGATTGAGACCTGATACTTCTTCAAGTCCTTCGATTTTTTCTTTAGAAGCTGTAAATGTATCCATTAGAACAAGGATTGAGACTTTTATTCATTTTATTATTTACTTACTTAGTTTGAGTAGCTGTAAATGTATCCATTAGAACAAGGATTGAGACTTTGATTTTTCAATCGCCATAACAAAGTCGTTAAAGCTGTAAATGTATCCATTAGAACAAGGATTGAGACAAGAATTTGGTGACTTATTAATTCCGCTTATAAAAAAGCTGTAAATGTATCCATTAGAACAAGGATTGAGACAATATTTTTACATATATTAAATTTGGAAATGTTGAAAGCTGTAAATGTATCCATTAGAACAAGGATTGAGACTACTTCTCCGTCTTTGCGACGAGTTATCAACGGGCGCTGTAAATGTATCCATTAGAACAAGGATTGAGACTGTAGCCGGGGGTTACCCCGCAAAAAATCAGACTGCTGCTGTAAATGTATCCATTAGAACAAGGATTGAGACATTTCATATGTTTTTGTTTTAAATTGTTATTACATTGCTGTAAATGTATCCATTAGAACAAGGATTGAGACGGGCTCACCTGATCTATCTTTATTAATTTTACCAGCTGTAAATGTATCCATTAGAACAAGGATTGAGACATTAATTTTACCATTGTTTTAAATTTTAATGATTAAGCTGTAAATGTATCCATTAGAACAAGGATTGAGACTCTTCCGTTGTATGAACAGTACCACCAGTATTCAATGCTGTAAATGTATCCATTAGAACAAGGATTGAGACCATATAGCACTTTCTCGTCCTGTATGCACAAGGTGGCTGTAAATGTATCCATTAGAACAAGGATTGAGACACATCGGGGGCAAACCATTGCATGAGGCATAGGCAGCTGTAAATGTATCCATTAGAACAAGGATTGAGACATCATGTATTTCTCAATTGGCATCATCTTAATGCTGTAAATGTATCCATTAGAACAAGGATTGAGACTGTCATATATTGATATTTTATAGTGTTATCTTCACTGCTGTAAATGTATCCATTAGAACAAGGATTGAGACCATCGACTCTATGTCTTCTTTCGTTCCCTTATATAAGCTGTAAATGTATCCATTAGAACAAGGATTGAGACTTGATATGGGAAATGAGCGTTTTTTAGATTCTATTGCATGCTGTAAATGTATCCATTAGAACAAGGATTGAGACCACGTGTTGCAGAAATCGCAAGAATACGCATTTTCCGCTGTAAATGTATCCATTAGAACAAGGATTGAGACTATAAACTTATTTAATAATAAAATTGATAATTAACTGCTGTAAATGTATCCATTAGAACAAGGATTGAGACACTCCACAAAAAATCCAGCTGCTAAGTTCTTGTGCTGTAAATGTATCCATTAGAACAAGGATTGAGACTTACCCCTTGAGCCGTCCGGTCGAGCAACCGGAGCTGTAAATGTATCCATTAGAACAAGGATTGAGACCTTGCCATCCAAGGCAACGATTGAAATACTCTATCGCTGTAAATGTATCCATTAGAACAAGGATTGAGACTTTCCTGTTCGTTCAATCTTTGTTTTCATAATAGCTGTAAATGTATCCATTAGAACAAGGATTGAGACTTCATAATTATATTTTTATGTTGATAATTCTGTTAACGCTGTAAATGTATCCATTAGAACAAGGATTGAGACGATACCGGTTTAAGTCTTCTAGAGCATCTGTTATGGCTGTAAATGTATCCATTAGAACAAGGATTGAGACGTTGCATCCCCATGATAGACGCGCCCTCACAGAGGGTTGCTGTAAATGTATCCATTAGAACAAGGATTGAGACTCTCCGGTTTGGAAGTAAAGCGTCGATCCTTATCAGCTGTAAATGTATCCATTAGAACAAGGATTGAGACAAAAGAGGGAGATGATTTTGTTGGTTGTTTCCAGCTGTAAATGTATCCATTAGAACAAGGATTGAGACGCGGACTTGATACCGATAATATCATGTTTGTAATGCTGTAAATGTATCCATTAGAACAAGGATTGAGACAAACGCTCTGAATAATATGTATTCATCTTAATCTTGCTGTAAATGTATCCATTAGAACAAGGATTGAGACACTGTTTTAGGATCAATTACAACTTCTTTTTGTAGCTGTAAATGTATCCATTAGAACAAGGATTGAGACATGTGGGCCACGTCGTTGGCCGCCAACAGGCGGGCTGTAAATGTATCCATTAGAACAAGGATTGAGACTCTTCCGCTGTTTTAGCACGACCTGCCTTTGAGGGCTGTAAATGTATCCATTAGAACAAGGATTGAGACCCTTGGCTCTCTTGCTCTTGGGTTATCCCCTGAGCCGCTGTAAATGTATCCATTAGAACAAGGATTGAGACTAAAAAAGTTGCGTCCTCTGCGCTCTCTGTGGTAAAATGCTGTAAACATATCTATTAGAACCGGGATTGAGACTAAATAGATTGCACCCTCTGCGCTCTCTGCGGTAAAAGTCGGTAGATATATCCAGTAAAACAAGGAGGGAGAATCCCCCTATAAGGAGAAGAAATTTCCCCCTATAAGGGTGAAGAGTTTCTCCCTATAAGGGTGAGGAGTTCCTCCCTATAAGGGTGAAGAATTTCCCCCTATAAGGGTGAAGAGTTCCTCCCTATAAGGGTGAGGAATTTCTCCCTATAAGGGTGAAGAGTTCCCCCCTATACGGGGGAGGAGTTCCCCCCTATAAGGGGAAAGAGCTCCCCCCTATAAGGGGAGAAATCTCCCCCGCATAAGCCGCGTATCTATCCATTCAAACCGGGACCAAAGCACTCAACAACACCCGTATTGCTATCAAGGGTATATACAGTAAAGCGATGATTGAGAAGGCTTTGGATCACTTTCTTTATACTCTTGATAACCAAATTCATCTATCCCGTAAAATAAATACATATACAAAATTATGCATTATACATTTACAAGATTCTATACTGTGTAGATAAAAATCAAGTGCATTTTTCTCAATGCCGTTCAATTGATAAAACAACGAAGGTTGCTTTAATTCTTGTTCCGCAACATTTACCGATAAAACAGGTGCAAAAAAATGATTGTTTTTGTATGTTAAAATTCAAAAAAATCAAAGTCCTATTACCAATCCGTCACCCTTTATTAATTGCATTTTCTTGCCCATACAATAAAAATACACATAACAATTGCCGAAATTCATATACCCAATAAAGCTGTAGAAAAATATCCGTTCCGGATTTCGAACAATCCTACCCGAGCCATGCATTTCAAAATCAAAACTTGATATCTCCGCACCCAAAAACGCTAAAAAGAGATGGCCTTCCATTGCCAAATATCTCAAAAAGACACACACACCACATCGTTATAGAAGTTGCTTATAAAATACCTATAACATATCAAAAAAATCGAACCTACCCATGCGAGACACACCAACACCCACGCCATGGAAAAATTGCATCACCTTTACCGTTCAAGCATCACATCCAATCTGCGATAGAGAGGAGCATCAAATTCAGTATTTCATATTTTCCCTATTGCTTATGCAGCACAATTCTGAATACCGTTCCTTGATCCGGTACAGAGCACTTTACAAATATTTTTCCTTTGTGGTACTCATTAATAATACGCTTGGCCAAAGAAAGACCTAATCCCCAACCCCTTTGCTTGGTGCTGAATCCGGGTTTGAAAATTTCTTTCTGCAGTGAATTCGGAATCCCTTTTCCCGTATCGCACAAATCAATAAAGATATGCTTGGCATCCGTAGTTACAATGACAGAAAACGTTCCGCTTCCGTTCATTGCATCAATGGCATTTTTACAGATATTTTCAATCACCCATTCAAATAAATAAGCATTCAATGGAATAACAATAGGAGCATTGCCCGGAAAATTAGTAACAAATTTTACTTTTTTAGAAGTCCGATTCTGTAGATAGGTCATCGCATTTCTTATCACCGTAAGAATATCTTCCTCTTTCAATTCCGGAATAGACCCTATTTTGGAGAATCGATGCGTAATCGTTTCCAAACGAGTCAAATCTTTTTGTATTTCTACAACGTATTTTTCCTCAAGGCCCTTCTCTTTGAAATATTCCAACCATGCAATCAAAGAAGAAATAGGAGTTCCCAATTGATGAGCCGTCTCTTTAGCCATGCCGACCCATATTTGATTCTGTTCCATAGAATGCGCTGTACGGAATAAATTATACGAGACCACCATAAGCACAAAGGCAATAAATATATAAATGATAGGAGTAAAGCGCAGCGCTTTGAGCAAAGGCGTCTGTTCATAATATATATAAGCTTTACAATTATCGGGAAGTGTAATTTCGATAGGAGCATTATCCGAATGCATTTGTTCCAGTTTTTTCCGAAGCTTGTACGAGCTGTTAAACTCCGAGGTCTTTATATTGCCCGAAGCAATAATATTTTTTCGCAGACTGTCTGTTATAATTACCGGAACAAAAACCGAGTTATTCGTAATTTCCGATAAAAACGATTGTGAAAAATCTTCCAGAACTTTTCGCAAATCCGTATATATTTTCGATTCCTTGTAATACAAGAAAAAACGCATCTCATAAACGATGTATTGAAAAGGCTGCTCCTGAGTAAACTCTTCCAGTAAGTTCCCTTCCAGTTTTTGCCCCACCTCTATTTTAATTTCTTGAGGCAAATCAATATTTCGAAACATCAAGATGCGATTCGAATCGTCGGTGATGATAACCGGTACGGTTTGATTTGCAGATATATAACTATAACAAAAGTCATTTAAATTTAACGGGCCTTCTATAAGAGAACGTTGCGCTTCAGTAAGCAGCTTCATCCGGATACGCTCCTCTTCCCTTACAATATTGAAAAAAGTTTCCGTATGCGATACCAATTCAGCTTTGCGGCTTATGGCGTTTGCCCAAAGTTTGATTTTTTCCTTTTCCGAATTTTGTATTTGTACTACAATTCGGTTCACTTGAAGCAATGCTACAAAAGCAAGTATGATAGTACAGATAAGTATAACTACTTTCCATCGTTTCGTAGGATAATATAACCTTTTCATAGTTTTTCAGCTTGTTACCAAGTAATAACGGATAAATAGGATTTATTGTATTTTTCCAAGCTATTCAACCCGGATCGTTTTTGCCGGACGAATTTTCGATATATAACCGGTAGGAATAGCCAATGCCAGCAAACAAACAACAAGAGTCCCCGCGCTGATACCCGCAAATATCCATACATTAAGGTCGATAGGTACCGAAGACATGGAATAACTTTCGCTGTCCAGAGTAATAAGTTTATACTTCCATTGCAGCAAACAAAGCAACAGAGCAACGATATTTCCAATCAACAACCCCTTACCGATGATAAAGGCCGATTTGTATAAAAATATTTTACGTACCGATCGATTAGAAGCCCCCATCGTTTTTAAAATTCCGATCATGGATGTTTTTTCAAATATCATAATGAGCAAGGCCGAAACAATGGCGACAATACACACAAGAGCCATAATAGTCAGGATAAGAACAATATTCGTATTGAGTAGCTCCAGCCATGAAAATAAAGCCGGATGTTGATCCACAATAGTCGTAAGCATAAGATCGTAATCCAGCTGATTGTAGATTTCCGATGCCGTTTTCCGCAGCTTGGAAAAATCCGAAACCAGAATTTCGTAGCCTCCTACATCCGTAGCCTCCCATCCGTTTATCTTCCGGATATTTCGGATATCCCCAATAATAAACACATCATCAAATTCCATTAAATCCGTCGCATAAATTCCAACGATTTGGAACGCTCGTGCCCTGTAATTGCTCTCTTGCCAAAAATAAGTACGTACTTTGTCTCCCAATGTAAATCTCAGCTTATCCGCCAACGTTTTGGAAATGATAATTTCGTTGGAAGCCAGTGTATCTTCAAAACGAAACAAACGCCCCTCAATAAGATTTTCCGTAAAAAAAGTAGAATCGAAATTTTTTCCGACACCTTTTAAAACAATGCCTTGAATTTGAGAGTCGGTCTTGATCATTCCTCCTTTATTGGCAAAAAATTGCAGGTGTTTTACATCCCCAATCTTTTCAATTGCTTCCACAATGGGTCTTGTAGTTTCAATAGGAGCTTGTTCATACGCATTGCTGACATCGTAGTAGGATACAACAATATGCGAACCGAATCCGACAGCCTTTTGAATAATTTCTTTTTGAAAACCCCTTAAGATCGACATTGCCAGAATCATAACCAGTACACCTAACGCAATACTGTAGGTGGCAATATTAACCAAAGGACGCGAGAAATTGGATTTGTCCTTCTGTAAAAAACGTTGTGCTATCAGTCTTTCAAATTTCAAAACAAAATAGGATATTGATGAATGTGCAAAGGTACAAAATTTTTATATATGCAATCGATGCATAGAGAAGGCTTCTCCCGTGCTGCGTTGATACTTCCCCTGAAATACTTAATTTCGTTATACCTATATTTATTAAATTATATATTTAAAACCTAAAGTAAAACAATTTTATAGATAGAGTGTTTTTCCATAAAAATAAGAAACATTATGGATAAAATACTGATGGGATATGATTTTTCCGATAACTCGGATTGTGCCCTTAAAATGGCTATTACAATAGCGAAGGAAAGCGGTTGCGGTTTAGAACTGGTATGGGTTGACAATTCCTTGGACGATTTAGTCCAAATTATGAAGGAAAGCGTGCGAAAAGCTGTTGAGAAAAAATTGCAGGATGTTGTAGCCGATAATATCGAAAAATTGCCGGGAGGAAGATTCACTTATAATATAGGAAACGGCAAAGTATACGAATATTTGTCCGCAAGAGCCCAAGCTGAAGATGCAGTACTCATTATTATAGGCACACACGGAAAATCGGGTATCGAAACTCGTTGGACCGGATCCAATGCCGCTCGGTTGGTACACATTGCACAATGCCCCATATTGTCCATTCCGATGGGAGGAGAATGCCATAGTACATTGAAACGCATTATTTTTCCGGTAGACTTTGTCTTTTCCACCCGGCAAAAAGCTCCCATTGTAGCATGGATTGCACAACAGTTCGGTTCCTATGTGTACATATTAGGTATCCTAACCAGTACCATCCCTTCCCATATTGAAAAAGTAGAAGAATATGTTCGAGAAGTAGGAACATTTTTTGTAAACAACCATGTCCCTTACGAACTTGTGTACCGAAATGTCAAAAATATAGCCAAAGAAGTCCTTGCTTACGCCAAAGAAAAAGATGCCGATCTTATTGCCATTATGACCGAGCAGGAAACAGCCTTCCAAAACATATTTATAGGAACCTATGCACAACAAATTGTATCCATGTCCAAAATCCCCGTACTAACCAAACAACCCGAAAACATCAACACATTAGATCAGGAAAATTTAGGTACCTGAAAAATGGAACTCAAGAGGGCCGTATGCTGAAAACACCATACCTACTCCAACTCATAAAAAATTAGTATTTTTGTATCGTTTACAACAATTGCCCGTAAAAAAAGAAAAACATCGTAAAAACCTCTTAACAAAGGAAAAAAAAGAGAAAAAGTATGTGTAATGGTAGAAACCAAAACACAAAAAAATCAGTTCAAATACAAAATACGAATTTGGAAAAAGCAAATCTAAAAATCATGGATTCGAAAAAAGTAAAAGTCGGTATTGCTCAATTGGCGTGTGAAAAAGACAAACAAAAAAACATAGAGCGGTCTGTACAGAAGATTCGGGAATTGGCAAACTCCGGAGCACAAATCATATGCCTGCAAGAATTGTTTGCATCACCCTATTTTTGTGATGTAGAAGAATATGAAAATTTTAAATTGGCAGAACCCGTGCCCGGGCCTACGGTAGAACTTTTTTCCCCGTTGGCAAAAGAACTGCAGGTAGTCATTATTGCCTCACTGTTTGAAAAACGAGCAGAAGGCTTGTACCACAACACCGTAGCCGTAATAGATGCCGATGGAAAATATTTGGGAAAATACCGGAAAATGCACATTCCGGATGACCCCGGATATTATGAAAAGTTTTATTTTACCCCCGGCGATTTAGGCTATAAAGTATTTAAAACCAGATATGCAACCGTTGGAGTCCTCATATGCTGGGATCAGTGGTATCCCGAGGCATCTCGAATCACTGCATTGATGGGTGCCGAAATTTTGTTTTACCCCACAGCCATAGGTTGGGCACTTTCCCAAGATGACGCTACCAATACCGAACAATACAATGCATGGCAGACAATTCAACGGTCTCATTCCGTGGCCAACGGAGTACCTGTCGTTTCAGTAAACAGAACCGGTAGGGAAGGAGAGATGCAATTTTGGGGCGGATCCTTTATCACAAACGCCTTTGGTTCCCTGCAATACAAAGCATCGCATCTGGAAGAAGCATTGCATGTAGAAGCATTGAACTTAGAAGAAAGCAATCATTACCGTACCCACTGGCCTTATTTTCGCGATAGGCGTATTGACAGCTATTCCCCTATTTTAAAACGTTTCATTGACGATTCCGAATAAAGAACAGATAACATGTTTCATAAAATAAAGATTGACTTATATACATTGTAAGTCAATCTTTTTAATTATGTACTATATTCTTGCCGTTGCAACCGTTTTATTTATGTAATTTTGCTTCGTAAAAATATAATTGATTTTATAGAAGCATCTTTTGATAAACCCGATGATTCATTCGTCTATTTGTATAGCTTATTGGTAACTCTAAATAGCAACACATAATGAAGTTCAAAATATTTTTAATAGCAGTTATTTGCATAGTGCTTTCCCAAAAGGGGACGGCACAAAATTCCGCGAAACCCTTTGACGTAAACCGGCTTTCTACAAAAAATCTTTCCCGGAGTGCTTCCGTCAGCTTGCTTACATGCGGCTCAGGAAATGACTTTTATCTTTCCTTCGGGCATACTTCCCTTCGTGTGTACGATTCTATACAAAACATTGACGAAGTATATAACTATGGGACGTTTGATTTTGATACACCCAATTTATATGGCAAATTTGCACAAGGAACACTCCTTTATCAAGTTTCCGTATCCAAATACCGCGATTTTGTAGCTGAATACCAATACGAAGGACGTTCATTGTATGAACAAAAATTGAAACTGACGCTTCCCGAAAAACAAAAACTATACAATGCCTTACGTGAAAATTATTTGCCCCACAACAGATATTATCATTATGATTTTTTCCGGGACAATTGCGCTTCTCGAGTCCGCGACATCATTAACGAAGCTCTTATCAATAGAACATTATTTGTCGAATCCGTTTCCGATACCAACAAAACATTTCGTCAGATGATTCGTCCCTATTCCGATAATACTTTACTTTGGTGGCAATTGGGAGTTGATATCATACTAGGTATGCGGTGCGATACAAAAATATCGAATATGCAATATATGTTTATTCCTTTTGATTTAATGAATCAACTCGATACATCCCGAATAGCAGGAACCCGTGAAACATTAGCAGAACCTCCTGTGCAAATTCTGAAAGAAACAAAAGAACCCAATGTTGACAGCATATCCCCATTGTGGGTATTTTGGATGCTCTTTGGTATCATATTGGCGGTTTCGATTATCGGATATTACAAACGATGGAAACTACGATGGCTCGACATTCTAGTATTTACCTCAGTATGTATTGTTTTCTGCCTTATTTTCTATATGTGGTTTTTATCCGATCATTGGTGCACTAAATATAATCTAAATATATTGTGGGCAAATCCGTTGCTTTTATACATCCTATTCCGGCTACGGAAATCAAATAAAATAGTTATATACATTACATTACTATGCCTTGCCGTCCCTATAATCGGATTTTATTCCCTCCCTCAACAGTTTCATCCCGCAGTTATCCCTATTGTGTTGATTTTGGTTGTCCGCCTATTGAGTTACCTGTTGCCTCAGCATTTGCAAAATAACATTTCCGGGTAAATACCTCGGAATATTTTATTAGAAGAATCAGACATCCCGTACCGACAATACATACATCTACATACCCTTTACCCAAATACACCAAGATAAAAGTAAAAAATCCTTATCCCTATATATCCCGTATCAACTTCCATCCGTTTTCAAAATAAACAACAACCGGGTAGTTTATTTCCCTTAGAAAATCATACGCATTTTCAAAACAATCCAACTCACAAGGTTGATGCGCATCAGTAGATACCACAATTGGAATATTCCTTTTTTTCATTTCCAACAAAATAGCTTTCGAAGGATAATAATCCGTATAACGTCCTTTATACAACCCTCTGGTGTTCAGTTCACAAACACAATCGTTTTCCTTTATAAGATCTAGAGTTTCGTTTACCAATCCGATAAACCAAGGTTCCGAAGGATCAAAATATCGACCTTTGTTGTGCATCACAATTTTATCTAAATGCCCTATAATAGGAGGCTTTTGAGAAAGAATCATATCGTTGTTTTGACGAAAAAACGCAGTAACCCCTTTGCGAATATCCCCGCCAAACACACACCGCAGCCCATTGTCATAAGTGGCTGGCTCGCTTCCGTCGATAAACCATAAGTCCGAACCTTTTTCGTTGTTTACCAAATGTACCGATCCGATAAAATAGTCCAGCTTTTCCGAAGTTACAAGCGTATTAAAGTTATCTAAAATCCCCGGAATGTAATCAATTTCCAACCCTAAATATAAATGAATTTTATCCGAAAATATCGATTGTAAACGGCGTATTTCATTACAATAATCAGCATATGCCTCAGAAGCAATGGCAAAGGTATTTTCTATAGGAATAGGAGCATGGCCGGAAAATCCCAGATGAGTTATTTCTTTTTCAATAGCCGCCTCTACGTATTCTTGTAAACTTCCTTTTCCGTCGCAATACCCCGAATGAGTATGATAATTAACTTTCATTATTTTGGAATCATTAAATTTACATAGACAACGATGTATCCAATAGGATATTGCCTAAACATAGGCATTAGAACTTCAAATAAGATTTGTTGAAAAAACGTTTAAAGTTTTCAATAGTTTTTTGTTGAAAAAAAATCTCATAAAAAATAACACCACGTAATCTTTATTGTGTATTTTTGCACGTTAAAATTTCGCTTTTGAAATATGGAAACTCAGCAATAGGAGCTAATTATGGAAGAGAAGGACAAAATACAACAAAGCAATTATGACGAAAGTGCCATTATCCATTTGGAAGATATGGAACATCTTAGGCTGCGTCCTACGATGTATATCGGAAAGTTGGGAGACGGGGCTTCTCATGATGACGGTATTTATGTGTTGATAAAAGAAGTTATAGACAATGCTATTGATGAGTTTACCTCTGGATATGGAAAAACGATAGAAGTACACGTATCCTTTCAAGATAAAAGAGTAAGCGTTCGCGACTACGGTAGAGGAATACCCTTTGGGAGCATGATAGACGCCGTATCGCGCCTGAATACCGGAGGAAAATACGATAATAAGGTATTTCAAAAATCGATTGGATTGAATGGAGTCGGAACAAAAGCAGTGAATGCGTTGTCGTCCTATTTTAAAGTACAAGCCGTTCGCGACGGCAAAACAAAAATCGTAGAGTTTGCAGAAGGAGTGCTCACTTCCGAAACAGATATTATTGACACTACGGAGGAAAACGGTACATGCGTGGAGTTTGTTCCCGATACGAAATGCTTTGGAAACTACCATTTTATTCACGATTATATCGAAAAACGAATTTGGAATTATGCCTACTTAAACAGAGGCCTAACATTACGCTACAACGGACAACGCTACTACTCCAAAAATGGATTGCTCGATTTGCTCGAAAACAATATGGAAGGCGAAGGATTGTATCCCATAATCCATATCCAAGAAGATGATTTTGATGTGGCTTTTACACACGTAGACAGGCAGTACAGCAAAGAAGAATATTATTCGTTTGTCAATGGACAATACACCCCTGATGGAGGAACCCACCAGGCAACTTTTCGGGAAGCTTTTGTGAAAACAATTCGCGAGTTTTATAAAAAAGATTACGATCCCGGCGATATTCGACAAGGCATTATATGTGCATTGAGTATTCGTATACAAGAACCTGAATTTTCCAACCAAACGAAAACACATTTGGGCTCTACTTATATGGAACCCAGTCGAAACGGACAACCCAATACCAGCCCGACAATAAGAAATTACATCACAGATATAGTCAAAAAACATTTGGACGATTACCTGCATATCAATAACGAAACGGCCGAAATACTACAAAACAAAATTTTGCAGTCGGAAAAAGAACGCAAAGATATTGCAGGAATAAAAAAACTAGCTAGAGAAAGCAGTAAAAGAGTAAGCTTAAACAATAGAAAACTTCGGGATTGTAGAGTTCATTACAATTCCAACCACGAGCAACGGTTGGCTACTACTTTATTCATAACCGAGGGCGATTCTGCAAGCGGTTCCATTACCAAATCTCGAGATGTGAGTACTCAAGCCGTATTTAGTTTGCGAGGAAAACCCTTGAACAGCTACGATGAAGATAAAATTATGGTATATCAAAATCAAGAGTTTAATTTGTTGCACAATGCCCTTAATATTGATGACGGATTAGAAAACCTTCGATACAACAATGTCGTTATTGCTACCGATGCAGATGTCGACGGCATGCATATCCGGATGCTGTTGCTCACATTTTTTCTACAGTTCTTTCCCGATTTGGTGAAGACAGGGCACGTATATATTTTACAAACACCATTGTTTCGCGTGCGGAACAAACAAAAAACCAAATATTGCTATACCGAAGAAGAACGCCTGGAAGCCATAAATTCAATATCCAATGCAGAGATAACCAGATTTAAAGGATTAGGAGAGATATCCCCCGATGAATTCCGGCATTTTATTGGAAAAGATATGCGTTTAGATCCCGTTATATTGAGTAAAGAGTTTCCTATAAACGAGATACTCAGTTTCTACATGGGAAAGAATACAACAGATCGCCAAAAGTTTGTATTACAAAACTTACGCGTCGATATAGAGTAATTTTTAATTGTATATAATTGATAAATAGAGTTTTATTGATAAATAGATATTTTAGTTGAAAAAAAATTTGTAGCATTCAAAGAATCTTATTAAAATTGCAAAAAATAAACAAGTGATGGATAGACACAACAACAGAAAGAAAAAGTTGATTATCAGCTACGAAAATTTGTCGGAGGAGTTGAGAGATGTATTCAAAGAACTGTATCCAGATGGGCATAAGGAGTATATACAAAAAATTGTCAAACCCGATGGTACTCCCATATTTGTTGTCCCCATGGAAACAGAAGATACATCTTATATGGTGAAGTTTGAGGTTCGTATTGATTCTCACCTGGCCGAGGAGGAGTTGGATAAAGAGATTTTTAGTGATACAGGAAAAGACAATGATGATAAATACGAAACAATCGATGATGAATCTTCAGAAAAAGATAGTGATCATAAAGAATTTAATTTAAAACATGGAGACTATGAAGATTCTTTTAGTTTAAAAGATGAAGATTTGGAAGAAGACGAGGATGACGAGGAAGAAGACGAAGACGAGGAAGAAGATGAGGATGAATATATGGATGATTACGACGACAAAGAACTTGAAGAGGACGATGATTTGTTAGCTATGGAGGATTTGGGCGATGAGAAGAAAACTTCCTCTAAAGGAACGAAAAAGCCAAAAGAAAAATTGAAAAAAGAAACAAAAGAAAAAACACCTAAAACGAGAAAAAAGAAGTCCGAATAAGAAAAGAAAAAGCCAAACTTGTATAACAAGTTTGGCTTTTTCTTTTCGATTCTTATTGTAAGAAGGACAAGAGAATGTATATACATGAAACTATCTTATATGCTTGTTGTTATAATGAAAAATAATAACAGAGGAGCGTATGAAAGAAAATGTCGCAGAACAGTTGATTAATAAACTGGAAAAAGAAGGAGTTAAGCATCTGTATTCCGTAACGGGCGATAGTTTAAACTATGTCAATCGTGCCGTAAGAAAAAATGGAAAAATCAAATGGATCCATGTCCGCCACGAAGAAACCGGCGCCTACGCAGCCGGAGCTGAAGCTCAATTAACAGGCAAACTAACATGCTGTGCAGGAAGTAGCGGACCCGGCCATGTACACCTTATAAACGGTTTATACGATGCCCACCGTTCACACGCTCCGGTTTTAGCTATTGCATCTACGGAACCTGTACACGAATTTGGAACCCAATACTTTCAAGAAACCGATCCGAATACATTATTTGCAGATTGCAGCTACTATCGGCAAATGGTAACAAACCCCGTGCAAATGCCCAGAATGCTCCAATCCGCTATGCAAACAGCAGTAAGTAGAAAAGGAGTTGTTGTATTGGGATTGCCCGGCGATTTAGCCCATAAAGAAGCTGTTCCATATGCTGCTTCCCCTCTTTTTTATCCTGATGCCGCAATAGCATATCCTCCACAATATGAATTGGATTCATTGGCAGCTCGCCTGAACAAGTCAAATAAAATTGTATTGTTTTGTGGAAGCGGCTCTAAAAATGCCCACGACGAAATTGCAACATTGGCAAATCGCTTGCACGCCCCTGTTGTGAGTACATTTAAAAGTAAGATGGATATACTTTACGACATGCCCAATGCCGTAGGAATGACCGGTTTGTTGGGTGTCCCCTCCGCATATGCCGCTATGCACCAAGCAGAAGTACTGCTATTGTTGGGAGTTGATTTCCCATACGAAAAATTTTTGCCTCAACAAGCTTGGGCCGCTCAAATTGATAATTGCGCCGAACGGCTTGGGAGAAGAATGCATATTCAAATGGGGCTTCACGGCGACGTAAAAGCAACGCTGCAAGCTTTATTACCATTATTAAAACCCAAAGAAGATACCTCTTTCCTAGATGAACAGTTGGCACATCACCACAAAGTAAAAAGAAACCTGAAGAAGATAGCGGCACATGTAGGGCGAGATCACAACCTTTCTCCCGAATCCGTAATCTCATATATCGATCGATATGCATCCGAAAGTGCTGTCTTTACCGTTGATACAGGGATGTGCTGCGTATGGGCCGCCCGTTATCTTACCCCAACCCGCGATAGGACCATGTTGGGTTCTTTCAATCACGGTTCTATGGCAAATGCTTTGCCTCAAGCCATAGGAGCGGCATTGGCATGCCCCACGCGTCAGATTATTGCCATTTGCGGCGATGGAGGATTATCCATGCTGTTAGGCGATTTGGCAACGGTATCCCAATATAAGTTACCTATAAAAATCTTCGTATTTAATAACCGTTCTTTGGGAATGGTAAAACTCGAAATGGAAGTTGAGGGCATACCGGATTGGCAAACAGACATGAAAGATATCGATTTTGAATTGATTGCAGAAGCCATGGGCATTCCTGCAATAACTATAAAATCGCCGCAAGATTTGGAAGAAGGCATACAATATGCATGCAATCAAAACGAGGCAATACTGGTTAATATATACACCGATCCCAATGCACTGGTTATTCCATCGAAGTTGGAATCTAACGAAATGGTCGGATTTGCTAAATCCATGTATAAAATGTTGATATCCGGCGATATAAAAGAAATAAAAGACACAATAGAAACCAACTATTATTTAATAGGAGTGTAATGCAAAGAATCTTTTTGCATACGGAAATAAAATAATGAAACATACCCTTGACTTACTAATACATATAATATACATGAATGCAGTATCCTTTCTTTTTCCAAGTAAACACATGACCGTAAAAAATTCGCTACTGTTGCTTGTTGTTCGAATTGTTTTTGGGTGCGTATTTATATCCCATGGTATCTCTAAATTGTTGAATTTTGATACCCTAAGCCTCAGTTTTCCGGATCCCTTACATATAGGACATACAATGTCCTTGTGCTTAGTTATTTTTGCAGAATTATTTTGTACGATGGGGTTTATATTCGGATTTCTTTATCGATTAGCGTTGATTCCGATGCTGTTTACGATGATTATGGCATCTTTTGTAATATTGGGAGGACAACCTTTTTCACAAAAAGAATTGCCATTACTTTATTTGGTAGTATTTATCGTAATGTATATTGCCGGCCCTGGAGAATTTGCCTTCGATAGGCTTTTTATACGATTAAAAAAGCCCATGAGAAAAGAAAAAGATAAGCATTGAAAAGAATTTACACTTCGTAGCCGAATTGCTTCAGCGCTCTATCGCTATTACGCCAATCTTTTAATACTTTTATATGGATGCTTAAAAAACAACGGTTTCCGGTGAACTCCTCAATATCCTTGCGGGCTTCGATTCCTATTTTTTTCAATGATTTACCTTGATGCCCGATGAGGATGCCTTTTTGCGATTCCCGTTCCACAAATATAATGACCGATATATGGTCAATACCGTCTTTTTCCTTGTATGATTCCACGGCCACTTCAGCCGAATAAGGAATCTCCTTTTGA
>CAYYUE010000026.1:0-17019 GCA_964474745.1 uncultured Bacteroidaceae bacterium
ATAAAATAGATGTTATTCCTTTTTTAATGCTTATATAAATAATACCCAAAATACCTAATCCAAAAAAGAAATAATAATGAAAACGAGAAAAGAAATGATACCTCCAAAATTCATCAGATTTAAAAATAAAATATTTAAATTCATCCCAGCTTACAGGAGGTTTTAAAACATTCAGGAACTGTGAACCGTGCACAGAACGTAAATAATTATTGTAGAGAAAATAGGAGCCAAAGATAATAATAGCAACAATTGCAAGTGAAATAAAATCTTGTATTTTTATTTTTTTCCTTAAAACTCTCAAAAACTCAACACCTAAAACAGTAAGAAGGGGTATTAAAAAGGACATTCGCATCAAAGCGGCCAGCGTTAAAGACAGTACTCCTATCCAAATGTATTTTCTTTTACCCTCTTGCAGGTATAGTATATAATAATAGATACCTATTACAGCTGTTGAAAAAGAAGGAACGGAAGGTAAAAAATTAGCTTGATAGTATATGAAAAAAGGACACGAAGCAACAAAAATGAGTACAAAAAGGGATTTAATGAAATTTTTGGTTAGGAATTGAGCTAACCTGAACAAATACCATAATCCTAAAAAACTCCACAATAAAACAAAGACTCGATATACCCAAGGAGCATTTATCTTAAAAATACACATAAAAACAGCAGGTATGTAGTTAGTTAAAGGGAAGTCAACGGCTGTCTGAGTATCTGTATATCGAACTGTATATAAGTTCGGAAATTCTTTATTATAGAGATAACACTCTGGTTTAAAAAAATTCAAATTGTTTTGAATAAACCCTTTTGTAATAGCATAATGTTCTGCTTGAGCCCATGCGTGAATGCTAGACGGTTGATCGTTCAGATGGGTATAATTTATCCTTAGCCCACAAAACAGGATAATAAATAAAATTAAAAGTTTCTTCATTATCTTCATCCTTGACAAATTTTACTCTTCCCTTCAATTTATATTTCTTACCTGAGCAAGTTTGGTGAGTTTATTCAAAAGTAGACTGCAAAGATACAGTTTTTTTAGAAATTATAAATTTACGCGAAATGTATGTGGAGTTTTTTATTCCTTCATTTTCTGATTATCAGACTTTCGCCTGATAATCAGATTCAAGTACGGTTTTGATAGTTTATTGAGTTTCGTAAAGGTGTACGAAAGTCTGTTTCTTCATTAGAATACACAATACAATCCCGTTGAGTAAGAAATGACGCATCCGGTTATGTGTGAATTTTATCCCTTGCAAACTGCAATTCATAATTCGTATTTTCTACTATATTTTTTGGATAATCCAATTGCCAATATACATAACAATGAACCCTGTCAATAAACTGATTGCAGTATATACAATTGCCCATGTTATTTGTTGCGAGCCCAATAGTTTTACATTTTCATACATAAAAGTAGAAAAGGTAGTAAAGCTTCCACAAAAACCAACTGTCAACAACAATCGCAATTCTTGATCGAAAATATGATAGCGTTCAAATATACCGTACAAAATTCCTATAAGAAAGCACCCGACGCTATTCACTATAAATGTCCCCCATGGAAAACTGCCCGAATGAGAGGGAAGATAACAGCTTGCAATCAAATAGCGCAATATACCTCCTGCAAAACTACCTAATCCGATATATAACAATGTTTTTAACATGGAAATTTATTTGTTTTTCCCTCGGTTTCTTCGGTCACGAAGCAAATATAGAATTCCGGCAAAAAATATAAAATAAAAAAAGGATAAATAAGGTAGGGCAAGTACCTTTAATATAACATCTTGTATTATTTCCGTATCATGACTCGACCACTGAGTTATATCAACCGTAAAAGCCAAAAACAACCCTGTCAAAACAAGAAAGAAAAGGACCGTAACCCACAAGCATCTTTTGATTATTTTAATTTCTGTTTGATTGTTTTTCCAATATAAAAAAATGGAAACCGTTAATCCTCCTGCCAATAAATAAATCAGGATGTCGAAGGTTTGGGTGCTATCCATTGCTTTAAATTTAATTACTATTTCAACTGTTTATCCGATAATAGCAAATATGGCTACATAAAACCAATGGGCGGCAATACCGGCAACCAATCCTCCTACGGTATGAGCAAGAATGGCTTTTGAGGTTAATTTGCGAAATCCCATGGAGTCAAGCATTGCTGTGTGGGTACTTAAAAATCCGCTCCAACACATGCCCATTGCAGTAAATACGGCAATCGCATTCCCATCAATAAGTCCTTCGGAAATAAAGCGGGGGACAAGCCCTAATGCAGCACCTACAGCACCTAACGAAGTAATCGGAAACGCTACCAATTCAGGGTTTGTAAAACCAAACAACCATTCGAAAACCACATTGATTTTTCCGGCGAGGTAAGGCAACAAAGCCACCCCTTCATAAGCAGCTCCGGTATATCCTTCCGGTGAAGGTCCAAAAGTCAGAATCATAACAAAAGTAGATATAATCAACACTCCGGGAATGATAGCCAACCCGATTTCAACGCCTGATTTTCCACCGTCCAATACCGCATTTAAGCAACGCAAAAAAACATTACCTTCGCTCTTAAACGAAATTTCCTGTTCATTTCCTTCGGAAGCTTCTTCCGTTTTGAATTGAGGATAGCTTTTTAATACAAAAAATTGCATTAACCGAGTAGATACGATACTGCCGATAAGTGCTCCGGCAAGGCCGATACAGGCACCTACCACATATCCCTTCCCCGCCATAAACGCAATAACAACCAAACCCATCCCAAAAGCCGTTCCAAAATTGGTTAACGATATCAGCTGATATTTTTTGAAATACCGACTAAAATTCTTGTCCTTCGAAAGGCTTATAATGGCAGGATTATCCGACAAAAAAGTTAATATTCCTCCCAAAGCTGCAACTCCCGGCAAGTTATATAATGGCTTCATCAACGGCTTTAACACGACTTCAATAAGGCGAACTACTCCAAATTCCGTTAAAAGCTTCCCCAGTGCTCCGGTTAGTACTGTAATACCCATAATATACAACACGGTTTCCAAAAGTAGACTGTATGAGGTTTGCATAATGGTATTCAGCATATGGGGCATGGTCATACGATGCGACAAATAACCGAAAATACCAAAAAAGATAATCAGAAACACGCCTGCTTCAATCCGACGCTTGGTTAAAAATTTCAATTTTTTCATGTTTTACTGTATGTATTTCTTTCGTTATAAAATCTTTTTACATAAATGCTTTTTGTATATATTTCAAAAAGTTTACCCGCCATGTTAATCCGATATTGAAATGGTACATATTGTTACCATTGTTTTTTACGGCAAAAAATGTATGCAATCGAATATCTTGATTTTCTTTTAATGGAAAGTATTCTACACCCAATCCATAATAATAGTATTCTGTTCCAGGGGTTACAAAAATATCCCAATAATCTGTCGGGTCTAAATATATAGATATTCCGGATCCGGTAGTACCTACAATAGATTCTTGCGCTTTATTAACATCATATCCACCCTTCGCAAACACGTTCCATTTTTTAGAAACATTCCACTCGAATTTTCCAATCAATGTATAGTCGCTTCCCAAAAAATGCTTTTGTTCTCCTACGGCCCGATTCATGAAATCGACATAAAAATGGAAACCATCAAAACAAAACTTATTTCCCAGGGCTATATAATTGATATAGCTTCCTTTTTTATATTCCACCATGTTTACCGAATAAATCGTTTTCCAACGTTCGTAGTCTCCATACCATATGACATTATAAGCATATAAATTATCAAAAGGACGTTCCACATGATTGGAGTTGGCAAATTGAAATGTGATGGCATTTTTTTTACTATGATCTGTATATGTTAAAGATGCTCCCATTTGGTAGCAAACAATGTTGTTCCAAAAATCCGACCAAAAATAGACATCAATGGGTGCCTTATCGTATTCAAAACCTCCAATTAAAAACACTTGTTTCCCAGCAGACACCGAAAAATTTTGAGTAAAATCATAGGTAAGATATATCCAGTCAGTACCGTCGAAGAAAGAGCCAATTCCTTTGTTAGGAAGTATCCGTTGTCGATAACTGTAAGAAAATTTGTCTGTAATTGTACCCGCCAATATAAAATTCAAATATTTTCCTGAAAAACCACCCATAGCTTTGGTAGTATCTTGAAACGCTTGATAATCGTAATCGAAACGTGTCTCCAAACGAAGTTTGCTAATTTCGGGATGGCTATTGTTTTGAGCATATAGGGGGCTCAGGAACGCAATTGCTAACATTGCGCAACATGCTTTTAACTTGGTGCTTAAATTCACTTCTATCTATCTTGTGTACTTATTAAAAAAATGCAAAGGTACATGAAAAAATTCGCATAATTTATGTATCATAAAATATTTTTCCGGATATCTTTTATAAGGACATCACCCATTTTTTAAATACGGCTCCCCTTTCTTCAAAATTTTTAAAACTATCATAACTCGACGCCGCAGGAGACAACAGACAAATACTTCCAGGTTGAGTATGTGCATAACTCCATCGAACAATTTCTTCGTAGTTATCTGATGTCAAGATATTTCGATTAACAAGTGCATCTATCTGCTGCATTTCCTGGTAGATTCTATATCCCGCTTTTCCTACAAATACCATATTGCGAACAGTTGATTTGGAAAGAAATTCAGCTAAACCTGCATACATAATACCTCTGTCGAAACCTCCCAAAATAAGGGTATCTACATGCTGTAATGCGTTCACCGCAGCCTCCGTAGCTTCCGGAATGGTTGATATGCTATCGTTATAAAAAGAAATATCGTTACGAGTAGTCACAAATTCCAAACGATGTTCTAACCCATGAAACGAATTCACCACAGCAGCTATTCTTTCGTCTGCAATTCCAAAACAATGCCCCACTAGGAAAGCAACCATGCAGTTTGATAAGTTATGATCACCTTGTAACTTCCGTTTGCGTGTAGTATCATATGATATCTCTCCGGAAGGCATCATACGAAAATAATTACCATCGCGATAACAACCCAGCGATACTGGGTTTTGCATAGAATAAACCAACTGTAAACTCTGCATCGGATGATGTTCGACCAACGTACGTAATGTTTCGTTGTCGGAACAATAAATAAAAATATCTCCTTTTTTTTGACAGGTACCTATATTCAACTTCGCTAATTGATAATCGGAATATGAATGGTAATGATCCAAATGTTCTTGAAACAAATTTAAAAGGATTCCTATATGCGGAGCCACTTGTATATTTTCCAACTGATGCGACGAAAGTTCCACTACTAACAATGAATCTTTGTTAAGCCGTTCAATACTATCGAATAAGGGAATACCCATGTTCCCGGCTATAAGAGTATTGGAATTTACTGTTGACAACAATGTATGCAACAAATGTGTTGTCGTACTCTTCCCTTTTGTTCCGGTAACACCTATTGTTTGGCTGCCGAAAACCTGAAGAAAAATATCCGTCTGAGAAGAAATTTTATGCATATCAACCTTCCCCTCAAAATCGAAAGTGGGTATTCCCGGAGATTTCAGTATAATATCATATGCATTGGACGACGATACATACTCCTCTCCCAAATGCAATTGCAGCTGTGTATCGTTTTGTATCATGGGATCGTCAGCAATTTGTTCTTTTTTATCGGCAATCCCTAAAACGACGGAATGGGATCCGCGAACGGGAAACAATTTGCGAAGCAATTGGTATGACGAACGGCCTTCGCGCCCAAATCCGGCTATTAAAATTTTTTTGCCTGTAAACAGCTGTATAAGATTTTTTTGTTTGTACATAATGGGCTTATATGATAAGGAATATAAAAATGAACGACCAAAGTTTTACAAGACGTTAAAATATTCAACAATTATTTTTGCTTTTGTCGCCCCTACGCATTTGGCCAAATCCTCATAAGGTGTATTTTTTATCTGTTTTATCGAATGAAATTTAAGAAGCAATTCTCGAGCTGTTTGCTCTCCAATTCCTTTAATATCGGTAAGTGAAGTACGAATAGTACCTTTCGATCGTTTTTTTCGATGGAAGGTAACGGCAAAACGATGTACTTCGTTTTGAATATATTCCAATAAATGAAACAATGGGCTTCGAGGTGATATACCGATAGTTACAGGAGGAAACCCGTATAGGAGTTCGGATGTTCTGTGTTTGCCATCTTTTGCCAGTCCTGCAATGGGAATAGACAATTGCAGTTTATCCTCAATAACGGAACGCACCACTTCCATTTGACCTTTACCTCCGTCTACAATAATAAGCTGAGGAAGTTGTTTTTCTTCTTCTTTTAACCGTTTATATCGCCTGTATACGACTTCTTCCATCGAAGCATAATCATCAGGGCCCTCCACTGTTTTAATGTTATATAAACGATATTCGGAAGGTGTTGGTTTCCCATCTGTAAAATGCACCATAGCCGCTACAGGAAAAGCGCCTTGTATATTTGAATTATCAAAACACTCAATGTGGCGTGGCAACTCCTTAAGGTGGAGCTCTGATTGTATTTTCTGTAAAAGTTGTAATGTGCTTTCATTCGGATTTACAAGCATTCGTTGATGATTCCGTTCGTGTTGGTAGAATTTTAGATTTCGCAATGACAATTCCAACAATTGCTTTTTGTCACCTCGTACCGGAATCATTTGCTGTAAATAACCATCGGGAATATCTACTTTTATGGGAACGATAATCTCTTTAGCGGTACTTGTCACACGTTCGTGTAATTCGGGAATGGCTAATGAAAGAATTTCGGCATCGGTTTCATCGAGTTGTTTCTTTACTTCCGTTGAAAACGAATGAATAATACCTCCGTTTTTGATTCGCATCATATTAATATACGCATATTTAGCATCGGAGAGAATCGTATATACATCAACATCGCGAACATGAGTATTTACAACCATCGATCGACTTTGGTATTGTTCCAGTAAAATGATTTTTTGTTTTAATATTTCGGCTTTCTCAAATTCCAATCGTTCTGCACAATCGAACATTTGCTTTTTCAAATCATCAAGAATTTCACCGAAATCGCCTTTTAAAATTTTACGGATCATTTCCATAGTAACAATGTATTCCTCATAACTTTCGTTACCGATACATGGTGCTTTGCACAACCCGATTTGAAAATTAATACAGGCTTTATAACGCCCCTTTTCTATGGTATCTACGGATAAAGGCAGTTTACAAGTACGATACATAAAAAGCTTTCGAATAATATCTTGAAGCTCTCTAAGTATTTTTTGATTGGGGTAAGGTCCAAAAAAACTACCCCTTACAGATGTTTTATCACGAGTATAAATCAATCGAGGAAACGGTTCATGAGTAAGGCACAGATAAGGATATGTTTTATCGTCTTTCAGCATGCTATTATACTTGGGCTGCAACTTTTTTATTAAGTTGTTTTCCAATAATAAAGCATCTATTTCGTTGGCTACTACAATATACTTGATGTCGTATATTTTTCGTACAAGAATTCGAATTTTCGGCGACAAATCCTGAAAATGAGAAAAGTAAGAAGAAACTCGCCGTTTCAAATTACGGGCTTTTCCTACATACAAAATCATTCCCGATTCATCAAAGTACTGATATACACCAGGGGCTTCGGGAATCGTTTTCAGTAAAAACCCGATACGGTCAAAATTTTTATTTATTCCTTTATCGGTCGGCACTATCGTTATTGAATCTTGATATCCATGTTCGATTTTACAATCTCAAGTCCTAAGGAGGCAATACCATTCAGCTCATAATAGGAAGTTCCGTTTTTTATCGAGAATGCGTGTATTCCTTTCGTATTGAAGAAAAAATATTCTCGTACTTTAACGGTATATTCCTCAAAATTACCCATCTTTTGCCCTAATAATTTGCCTTCTTTATCACGTAAGGGTATTTCGGCCATAAACATACGATGCCCACCTTCCGAATCATCAATATCAATAATGAGAGGAAGAACATCTATTCGTAATATATCGGGATCAACGGTTACATGTATATTTATATCGTAACAATTATCGATATTTTTCACCGACACATCGAAGTTTTCCGGTTCAAAACGCATCCATTTCATATCCGAAAAATTATGTGTTTCATTAATAATAACATTGCTGGAGCATGCAGAGAATAAACATATAGCTACAACAAGTAAAGAAGCAAATTTTTTTTCCATTTTATAGAGACTCTTTTAATTATAATTTCAATTTATCAAAATTGGTTCCATAAACGCCTTGGACCTTCGCTACGGAAATAAAAGCTTTAGAATCTAAACCTTCTATTATGTGCATAATTGCTTGTTTATCTACTTTGCGAGCAATTACTAATAGGACTTTTTGATCCTGTTTGGTAAACCAACCCCATCCGTTAAGCAATGTAACACCACGCCCTACCTCTTTGCCTATCCGATTTGCAATTTCTTCGGTATTTTTAGAAAACACCATAATTTGGTACGATTGTCTGGAACCGTCAATAACTAAGTCCAATACATATGTCATAACGCCCATCTGTATGTATCCGAAAACCACTTTTTCAATTTCACCGGAAACGAAGAATGAGCATCCTATAATAACAACATCAAGATACATAATTACTTTTCCCGGACTTATGTTGTGGTATTTATTAACAATAAGAGCTATAATATCCGTTCCTCCCGAGTTGCCTCCCATAGAAAATGCCAAACCGATACCTGCACCGGATAGACCTCCTCCTATAACGGAACACATAAAAGGATCGAACTTATTAATATCAATCAAATTTTGGATTTTAATACCTTGCTGTAAAAAAATGAAGAATCCTGCCGATACCAAAATTCCATATATGGTATTGAGCCCAAACTGAGCCCCCAATATTTTAAGAGCAATAAGTACTAAAAAGGCGTTGATAATAAGATTCATAACACCTACGGGAATAAATTCTCCCGATAAAAAATAAATAATGGACGAAACACCACTGACTCCTCCTCCTATAATTTGACTGGGTATTAAAAATACCGACCATGCAAATGTATACATAAAAATCCCCAACGTAATGAGGATATATGACATAATAGTTTTTTTCTTACTGAGTACTAAATTCATACAACAATTTTTATTTTAGCATGACACATATTAATTATTTACACAATTGACTAAAAATCAATACTTCATATATATACACCTTAACACAACCTTGTTACAAAAATACGTAAAAAAACGGTTTGTTCTATTTTTATTGTTAATAGGAATCGGATCTTGCTCCGATACGGAAAAACAATCCCGTTTATTTTTTTGAAAAAGGAGTAATTCGTAAGCAATTTCTCTGATTATTTTAGATGATCTTTTGTTTGATTAAACAAATACTCTTGGACATTTTGAAAATCATGGGACAACGTTCGAATATTCTAAAATAAGCACTCTTACATTCATATCGTCGAATTTAATCAATACTTCTAATGTGATAGGGAAAAATGAGAAACTCCGGCAGTTTATTTTTACAATTAATATGCTTCTGTGTTGCTAATTCTACAATCGAGAAATGGTGGAATCAAATTTTCAAATTACAAATAGGTTATTTCAACCGTCATTTTTTCCGCTTCACTTTTCTTTAATGTTTGAATATGCTCGGATATGGTATTTTTGCAAAATTCTAAAACCCGAAATCTTAAAATAAATGTTTGAAGCGATTGTACGTTTTTCGGTAACCCGGAAATTGTTTGTCGGTCTTACGGCATTTTTTCTGCTTATCGGCGGAATATATGCAATGATGACCTTACCCATTGATGCTGTACCTGATATTACCAATAACCAGGTCCAGATTGTAACCATTTCGCCGACACTGGCACCCCAAGAGGTCGAGCAACTCATTACATTCCCTATCGAAATTGCCATGAGTAACATCATGAATGTCGAAGAAATCAGGTCCGTATCTCGATTCGGATTATCACTTGTAACGGTTGTGTTTAAAGAAAGTGTAAAAACACTTGACGCTCGACAACTCATCAATGAACAGATTCAGACTGTAGAAATTTCTCCAGAGCTTGGAACTCCGGAACTTATGCCCATTACTACCGGGCTCGGCGAAATCTATCAATATACTCTTGAGGTTGCTCCAGGGTATGAGGATACATACAATGCAATGGAACTAAGAACAATTCAGGACTGGATCGTGAAACGACAACTTTCGGGTATCCCGGGAATTGTTGAAATCAACAGCTTCGGAGGGTACTTAAAACAATACGAAGTTGCGGTTAATCCAAATGAACTTCACGCATTCGATATAACTCTTGCAGAAGTTTTTACCGCACTCCAAAACAACAATCAAAATACCGGTGGAAGCTACATTGAGAAAGCGAATCGCGCGTATTACATTCGTTCAGAAGGTATGGCGTCGTCCATTGAAGATATTGAAAATATTGTTGTAGCAAGCAGAGGCGGAATTCCGGTCCATATAGGAGATATTGCAATAGTACGTTTTGGAGCTCCGAAACGTTTTGGGGCCATGACAAAAGATGGTAAGGGAGAGTGTGTAGGCGGAATTGCCATGATGCTCAAAGGAGCAAATGCAAATGTTGTTACAAGCGAACTCGAAAAACGTATTGAAAAACTTCAGAAAATGCTTCCCGAAGGCATAACAATCGAACCTTATTTAAATCGTTCGGCATTGGTAAGCCGGAATATATCCACTGTTGTTTATAACCTTATTGAAGGCGCCATCATTGTTTTCCTTGTCCTTATTATATTTCTCGGAAATTTGCGCGCGGGGTTGATTGTTGCTTCAGTAATTCCACTTGCCATGTTGTTTGCATTCATATTGATGAGGCTTTTCGGGGTATCTGCCAATCTGATGAGCCTCGGTGCTATTGATTTCGGAATTGTTGTCGACGGTTCCATTGTAATTGTTGAAGGAGTACTTGCCCATCTTTACTCCCGAAAGTTCAACGGAAAAACATTATCTCAGGAAGATATGAATCGTGAAATTATTAATGGAACATCGGGTGTAATCCGCTCTGCAACATTTGCGGTTATTATAATCTTGATTGTATTTTTTCCGATACTTACGCTTACCGGGATAGAAGGAAAATATTTCACTCCGATGGCTAAGACTCTTGTATTCTGTATTATTGGAGCCCTATTGTTGTCGCTTACCTACGTCCCAATGATGGCCTCGCTGTTCCTCAAGCACAAAATTGTGGTGAAACGTACAATTGCCGATCGTTTTTTTGATAGGTTAAACAAAATTTACCGCGTAACGCTTAATTTTTGTCTTCGATTTAAAGGAGCAACAGTAGGAATTGCTTTTGCTGCATTGGCAGGGAGCCTTATGTTGTTCACCAGGTTAGGAGCTGAGTTTATACCAACACTGGACGAGGGAGATTTCGCGATGCAAATGACGCTTCCCGCCGGTAGTTCTCTAACACAAAGTATTGAAATTTCAGATAAAGCACAACAAGTTTTGGTTTCCGAGTTTCCAGAAATCGATCATGTGGTTGCAAAAATCGGTACTGCCGAAGTACCGACTGACCCAATGGCAGTTGAAGATGCAGATATCATGATTGTGATGAAACCATTTAAGGAGTGGACAAGCGCATCGTCCCGAGCAGAAATGGTCGATAAGATGAAAGAAGCTCTCAAATCGGTGAAAGGTGCAGAGTTTAATTTTAGTCAACCGATTCAGTTGCGTTTTAATGAACTGATGACAGGTTCGAAAGCCGATATCGCCATAAAACTGTACGGAGAAGATATGACAGAACTGTACTCCAAGGCAAAAGAAGCCGCTGAATATGTAAAACAAATTCCAGGTGCGGCAGATGTGCTGGTAGAGCAGGCAATGGGACTTCCACAACTAGTTGTGAAATATGATCGTGCCAAGATTGCACGTTATGGAATGAATATTGATGAACTCAATACTATTATTCGAACTGCATATGCAGGCGAAATTGCAGGAACCATATTCGAAAATGAGCGCCGTTTCGATCTGGTAGTCAGGCTTGATAATGAGGGAATTCAAGATCTCGACTTGACCCGTTTATTTATACGGACGCCCGACGGAGTACAAATACCGGTGAGTGAGATTGCCTCTACAGAACTCGTAAACGGACCGTTGCAGATCAACAGGGATGCTACTAAAAGAAGAATCGTTATTGGAGTAAATGTCCGTGACGCAGATATTCAACAAGTGGTTGAAGCTATAAATAAAAAGCTTAATCAGAACGTAAAATTACCTCCCGGATACTATTTTGAATACGGAGGTCAGTTTGAAAATCTTCAGAATGCAATCAATACACTGCAAATTGTAATTCCCGTGGCGTTAATGCTTATCCTGTTATTATTGTTCTTTGCATTCAAAAGCATAACTTATACGTTAGTCGTATTCAGCACTGTACCGTTATCGCTCATCGGAGGAATTGTAGCTCTCTGGATACGCGACATGCCGTTTAGTATTTCAGCCGGAGTTGGGTTTATTGCTCTGTTCGGAGTCTCCGTACTTAACGGTATATTGATGATAAATCATTTTAATCAGTTACGCGACAAAGGAAAATACCGCCTAAGCGTTAATCGTATCATTACTCATGGAGCTCCGCACTTACTGCGTCCTGTATTTTTAACAGGACTTGTTGCTTCATTAGGTTTTGTTCCGATGGCAATTGCAACTACTGCCGGCGCCGAAGTACAAAGGCCGTTGGCTACTGTAGTTATTGGAGGATTAATCATTTCCACCCTACTTACACTCATTATTATTCCCGTATTTTATAGAATAGTAAATTATTATCCAATAATGAAACGAAATCCAACGTTTAAAAAAATATTCCCTTTTTCCGTATTTGCATTGATCACATTGGCAACTATTCAGCTAAATGCGCAACAAAAAATAACTCTTGACGATGCTATAAAAATGTCTCTTGAAAACAGCCCTCGTCTAAATGCAGCAAATCTGTCAATAGAACGTGCCCGGGCTGCTAAAGGGGAGGCGTGGGAATTGAGTTCTACAGAGTTCAATTACTCGCGGGGGCAAATCAACGGTATATACCGAAAAGATAGTGAAATATCTATCAATCAAAGTATCGGTTCTATACTGACACCATTCTACAAAAATACTCTTGTCCGCGAGAAGGTAAATAGTGAAACACTTTATCGTCAGATGGTTGAACGAGAAATTATAGCCAATGTAAAAGCGACATGGAGCAACTATCTGTTTGCTCAGGAACTTTGTAAATTATATATATCACAAAATTCTCTTGCCGAACAACTGCAGCGAGTTAGTCATGCAAGATATAATTCGGGTGAAATCACACAAGTTGAGATGATGGCATCAAACACACTTGCTGCATCAATGAAAAGCCGATATTTCGAAGCAAACCAAACGCTCATTCTTGCTGCAAAGAGATTGAATCTGGCGTGTTATTCCAAGTATCAGATTGTTCCTGCAGATTCAATTCTCATTCCGTTCAAAGATTCTGATAGCACTAAAAAGGCTGCACTTCAACAAGCATATTATGAAAGTCTTGTAGCACAAAGTCACGCGGAACTCAAGGTAGAGCAAAGCCGATTTTTTCCGGAGATATCAGGCGGCTATACAAATAAGAGTATAACTCCAGAACATAACCTAAATTCTTGGGAAATCGGAATTTCATTTCCTCTTTTCTTTATTCCTCAAAAAAGTAAAATCAAACAAGCAAAAATCAGCTCAAAAATAGCTCGAAAAGAAGCTGATGATGCTATTATTCAGATCAACGGACGTATTAATGAACTGAAAGTATCCATCGCAAATTATAAAAGACGACTCGAATTCTATAGCAATAGTGCCCTTAATGAGGCTCGTGAGCTTATCAGAGCAACCGAAATTATGCTCCAAAACAATGAAATCGGAGTTCCTGAATTTGTTCAAAATATCAACACTGCTCTCGAAATAGAACGTGGGTATCTTGAAACACTACTCGAATACAATCAAACAATCCTTGAATACGAACTTTTTAATTAATAATAATATGAAGCTTACTATATTTCTTGTATCGACTCTTGTTATTTTATCTGCTTGCGGCAGAAAAACCAATAACACTGAAACAACATTGCAAAAAGAATCCGCTCAAACGGTGGTTTCAACACCAGAATTGGAAGAAAAACCTGAAATAATCGAATCTGAGGTTTCGTTAACCGGTATTATGGTACTCGCTCCACAGAATATCGCAACCATATCTCGTTCTATTTCAGGGATTGTAAAATCTACCTCCATAATTGCAGGGAAATACATAGCTAAAGGCGAAGTAATTGCAACACTTGAAAATCCCGAATTTATAACTTTACAGCAGGAATTTCTCGACTCACGAGCGAAAGAAGAATATCTTGAATCGGAATATAAACGCCAGCAGACACTCAATCAACAAAATGCCAACACTAAAAAACGACTTGAAGAAAGTCGTGCAGAATTTCTCTCAATGAAAGCTAAAAGAGAAGCCATGCAAGCTCAAATCGTATTACTTGGTGTAGATCCTATAAGTGTAATGAATAGCATTATACCTCTATTAGAAATTAAATCCCCCATAGCAGGTTACATATCCAAAGTCAACATTAACCCTGGAAAATACATTGAGGCAGGAACGCCTATATGTGAAGTTCTGGACAAATCCGAAACCATGCTAAAACTTGCTTTATATGAGAAAGATATTGAAAAAATCAACGTCGGAGATTATATAACATTTTCCGTCAATAGTATGAAAAATAAAAAATTTAGTGCAAAAATTATTTCTATAGGACAACAAGTCGACGAATTAAACCGTTCATTGGAAGTATATGCACAGGTATATGATAAGAATCAAAACTTCAGGCCCGGAATATATGTCACCGCTAATCTGACCAAAAAATAATTTACCTATTGTATGAAGGGTATAAGTAGAAAAACGTTTTTCAGTAGTAGGTATAACATAGTAACTATAATGGTTTCCATCATAATTGCTGTTCTTTTGCATTTTATGGAAATCCTTTCATTATTTGATGTTTTCGAATCCGAACAACTATTTGATGGTATTACCCCTATAGCAGTATTTAACGAGGTTATTTTTACTATATTATCCCTTTATATACTGTTTCAAATCAATACAATAATATTCAAATTCAATCAACCTTTGGCAAAAATCACGTGGAAAAAAGTAGCTTTTTCATTTCTATTGATGATGGCTGCAAGCAGTACGTTCGCTCATATTTTTATATTGATACACAACCATTTGCCAATTAAAGGTATCGTTTCGACACTCCATCATTACTTACATCCGATTCGAGATTTGACTATTGCCAGTCTTGTCACAGGAACATGCTATTTAATGAATTTGTTGCTGCATAAGCAATTTATCGTTATTGAAAATCAAGAATTAAAAACCCAGAACATAATAAATCAATATGAGGCATTAAAGAGTCAGCTTAATCCGCATATGTTATTTAATTCTTTAAATACGTTATTGGTTTTGATCCGTGAAGATCAACCGAAGGCACACAATTATACAAGCGAACTTTCTAAAGTATTGAGATATACATTACAAAATGACGATGCAAGTGTAACGCTTTTTGACGAACTAGAATTTACAAAAGCATATATCTATCTCATGAAAATGCGGTATGAAGAAAATTTGAAATTTGATATTGATATCGATGATCGTTATATGCATTATCGGGTTCCACATATATCACTTCAATTATTGGTGGAGAACGCTATTAAGCACAACGAAATAAGTGCTCGAAATAATCTAAATGTAACAATAAAGACAAATAATGACAATTGTTTGTGTGTCGAAAACATAATTAAACCAAAACGTAATATTTCGCGGGGAAACGGCATAGGTCTTGAGAATCTCAATAAACGATATAATCTCCTATACCATCGTGAAATCACTATCTCCCATACAAACAATACTTTTAAAGTCAATATTCCTTTAATAGCAACAATCAATTAACTATGAAAATTCTTATTGTTGAAGATGAAAAAGCTGCAGCAAGAAATCTGAAGGTATTACTCAATGACATTGCTCCCGAATTTGAGATTGTGGAAATTATGGATTCTGTTCGTGATACGATAGAATGGTTCGAGAAAAATGACAATCCCGATTTGATTTTTATGGATATCCATCTAGCTGACGGCTCATCATTTGAAATTTTTGAACAAACTAGGATTGAAATACCCGTAATTTTTACAACTGCCTACGACGAATATGCATTAAAAGCATTTAAAATAAATAGCATTGATTATCTTCTGAAACCGATCTCTTCCGACGAATTGAGTGCCGCTATTACAAAATTCAAAAAAGGACATGAAATCAAAAAAAATAAAGATATTAATAACCTCATAAATCTACTTGTATCGGAACAAAATTATACTACACATTTTCTTGTACCATTACTTGGTGATAAACTATATCCACTATCAACCTCTTCTATAAAGTATTTCTATATAAATTCCGGCAATGTATTAGCTGTAAATGATCTTAATCAGAAGTTCATTATAAATCATACGCTCGACGAACTTTCACAGCTGATAAACCCTAGACACTTTTTTCGCGCTAACCGACAGTTTATTATCACACGCGAAATTATAAAAGACATCGATATTTGGTTTAACAACAGACTTTCCGTAAACTTAAAAACAGAGGATAAACATAAAATTATCATTAGCAAACAACGTATCTCAGAGTTTAAAAACTGGTTTAAAGGTCATTGATTTTGTAATACCTACAGTTGAATTTAGTTTTTTTATATTACAAATATTTTAGGGCTAATGAATCCCCAATTTAGTTTTTTCATGATATCCGCAAGGATAGCCACATCTACCATCCAAATCTTTTTTTGATGATTTTAAACTTAATACGAATCGTATCTAGTAAATCCAATCTATACATTGTTTTTATGCGCTTGAAATACAACCGTAAAAAGCGTTCAACAAATTACTAATAATTAAAAAACATTCAATTGCATTTTTTTAATTTAAAAAAATATAGTACATTTGCATTTGTAACAATTTGATATATATGCAGTTTCAGAAACAGGGTGCCAAAAAAATATTTTTCTTAAAATATCTGAATTCG
>CAYYUE010000027.1:0-16939 GCA_964474745.1 uncultured Bacteroidaceae bacterium
CTTATATATATCGTACAAAGAAGCTATTATTGATGTTTTTTATATTTCAGTATAATTCATTTTCTTTCTTGTAAAACAAAACGGATGCAACGTTACTAAGGCATACTTATTTCAGAAGCCTTATATTCTCTACCAAAATTTTAATACATCGTGAATTATTTCAATATGAAAATAAATATGTAACTTTGCAAGCTATTGAAAATAATATTTTATTATATTCGTGAGAGCATATAGATTTGTAAAATATTATCAAACAATATTTTATTCATTTTAATAATACTAAAACAAGTAAAAAATGACAGAAAAAGTACAGAAATTGTTAAACGACAGTTTTGTAGCCCGTTGGGCTGCATTGATTCTTATTGCGTTGATGATGTTCTTCGCATATATGTTTGTAGACGTGATGTCACCATTACAAACTTTAATAGAAACTCAAAGAGGTTGGAGTCCCGATACGTTTGGTACCTATGCGGCGTCAGAATATTTCTTAAACGTATGTGGATTCTTAATTTTAGCCGGCATCATCTTGGATAAAAGCGGGATCCGTTTTACGGGAACTCTTTCGGCATCACTTATGGTAATTGGCGCTTGTATCAAATACGTCGGTATCAGCGATTGGTTTCAAACTACAGCCATCAATGAATGGTTAAACACTTGGTGGATTAGCTTACCAGGAAGTGCAAAAATGGCAAGTTTAGGATTTATGATTTTTGGTTGTGGTTGTGAAATGGCTGGTATTACAGTTTCCAAATCTATTGCTAAGTGGTTCAATGGAAAAGAGATGGCTATGGCTATGGGTGTAGAAATGGCTATTGCCCGTTTAGGAGTATTCGCCGTATTTTCATTATCGCCATGGATCGCTAATAGTTTCGGAGATCCTTCTGTGGCAAGACCTATAGCTTTTTGTACGGTATTACTTCTTATTGGTTTGATCAACTTCGTTGTATTCTCTTTCATGGATAAAAAATTAGACGTTCAGATTGGTGCAACAAAAGAGAATGGAAACCACGAAGAAGAATTTAAAGTCAGCGATATCGGTAAAATCTTTTCCAGCAAAGTATTCTGGATTGTAGCTTTATTATGTGTATTGTATTATTCTGCTATTTTTCCATTCCAACGTTTTTCAACCAATTATCTGGAAAGCACGTTATCGATCTCTGCATCGGCAGCTGCAAATCTTTTCAGATGGTTTCCTATTCTTGCGATGGTGTTGACACCTTTTTTAGGTTCTTTTATCGATTATAAAGGAAAAGGAGCTTCCATGCTTATGTATGGATCTTTAATCATGATTATATGCCACCTTACATTTGCATATCTACTTCCGGTATACCCAAGTCAAGGTCTCGCTTTAGCTGTAATTGTTATTTTAGGTGTCTCATTTTCCCTAGTACCAGCGGCTTTATGGCCCAGTGTCCCTAAAATTGTAGATGCACGCTATTTAGGCAGCGCATATTCTCTAATCTTCTGGATTCAAAATATGGGACTTTGTTTCGTACCTAAAATTATAGGCAGTGTTTTAAATAGCACAAATCCCGGAATTGCCGAAGCAAGAACAGAAGCTTCAAAACTTATTGAGCAAGGTGTTCAAGGAGTTACCATGCCAGCATATGATTATACTACATGCATGGTTATTTTTGCTTCTTTCGGAGTTATTGCTTTTATTTTGGGAATTTGGTTGAAAATAGAAGACAAGAAAAAAGGCTATGGTTTGGAGTTGCCAAACGTTCAAAAAAATAATGAATAACCCATTTATTTATTAAAATCCACTTCAAATCAACATATTTGAAGTGGATTTTAACCATACAAATACTTTTATTTATGCTTACGATTGCCATTTTAGGATATACTCTTTTTCCAATCTTGATTATTATACTATTTCAACGATACGCATTTTTTCAAAAAATCGGCACCGTAATTCTTGCATATGCTGTTGGAATTAGTATTGCTTTAACCGACATATTCAATTCGCCAGATAATACAGCTGAAATAAAGCCCATCCAAGATTTGTTGATGAATATTTCCGTCCCATTAGCTATACCGCTTATGCTATTCAGTTGTAACTTTAAGTTATGGACGCAATCGTTACCCAAAACATTTGCCGCATTAATAAGCGGGCTTATCGCTATCGTTATTGCTGTGATAGCAGGGTTTTTCCTTTTCCGTAATTCAGGAATCGAAAATTTAAATAATATATCTGCCCTTATGACAGGACTTTATACCGGTGGCACCATGAACTTTGCAGCTATTGGAAAAGCTCTTAACATTGATTCCAATACGCTTACGGTTTCTCTTACATTAGAAATGGTCATTACTTTTCCTTTTATTCTATTTTTGATTGCCGGAGGCTACCGTGTATTTCGAAAATTACTACCTTTTTCTAATGAAGCTACATCCACGGCTGTAACGAAAGTAGATCTGGATAATGGAAATTTTGAGAATTATGGAGGAATTTTACATAAGAACAATTTTCTTAAAATAATAATTGCATTGAGTATATCTATTCTTTTTCTGGCTGTCGGAGCAGGATTATCATTACTCATCACCGGAAAACTTAACGAACTTATTGTAATTCTAACCATAACTACATTAGGTATTTTAGCTTCTTTCAACAAAAAAATTCGTGAACTTCCTAAAACTTTCGAATTAGGGATGTTCTTCATTTTAATTTTCAGTATCGTTGTTGCCTCTCAATTTAACATTGAGCATATAAATGCAGCCGTTTTTAATATTTTCTGGTTCATTGTATTCATTCTTATAACATCATTAGCAATACATTTTGTATTGTGCCGTATCATGAAAGTGAACGGAGATCTTTTTACAGTGGCTATTGTAGGGATGTTATGTTCTCCGCCTTTTATTCCCCCTATAGTAGGAGCTATGAAAAACAAAAAAGTTCTTATTAGCGGTATTGTAATCGGGCTTATCGGTTATGCCGTTGGTACGTATCTAGGAGTCATTATGTCAATAATACTACCTTCGTAACACAAATTCTGCGATATAACAATATGATATCGTCGATAAAAAAAATTATATGAAAAAAAATAGCGTATTTTTTATCATCATTTTTTGGGGGCTGGTTGTTTCAGCACAAGAAGATTCGTTAGTTTCACAAAAGAAAGAATCACGTAAAGGCTGGACATTGGGGGCTTTGCCTAGTATCTCCTACGATGCTGATTATGGTTTTCAATACGGAGCGTTAACGAATATTTACTACTTCGGTGATGGTTCCGTTTATCCGGAATATTTGCATTCGCTTTATGCCGAAGCTTCTTATACAACAAAACGTTATGGAACATTCCGTTTGTCTTACGATTCTAAATATGCCATTCCCTATCACCGCCTTACCATCGATGCAACATATCTCCCCGATGCATTATGTGATTTTTATGGCTTCAATGGTTATCAGTCTGTATACAATGCCGACTGGGTAAAGGAATCCAGCGCAGACTATGTCAGCAGGGCTTTCTATAAAATGAAACGCGATTTACTACGTATCTCAGGAGACCTTCAAGGTTCATTATCAAAAAATTGGTATTGGAATGTCGGATTGGGAATTCTCGGTTATAAAATAGGCGCAACGGATATTGATATGTTGAATAAAGGGAAGGATAATGAAGATAAGCTTCCTGATACCATTAGTTTATATGAAAAATATGTGTTGTGGGATATTGTTAAACCCAATGAAGCTACAGGGGGATGGCATCCCTATGTTCGCGGAGGTATTACATACGATTCCAGAAATCAGCAACAAAATGCATCGAAAGGTATTTTTGCCGATGCCTTTTTTACTTATACAGCGGCTTTTGGAAGTCAATCCGAATATAATAATCTAAAATTCAACGCCAACTTTCGACATTATCTCTCCATTTATCGAGACCGAATTATATTTGCATATCGTGTTGGAGCTCAATTAAACGTGCTCGGAAAAAGTCCTTTTTACATTAACAGTTATATGAATACTCTATTTATTCAACGAGCTATATATGAAGGTTTAGGTGGGGGCAATTCGTTACGGGGAATTATACGAAATCGTATTTTGTCGGACGGCTTTGCCTTTGCAAATATGGAACTTCGTATTAAATTATGGAAGTTCCGTATTAAAAAAGAACATTTTTATATCGGAATCAATCCGTTCTTCGACGCAGGTATGGTTCTTCAGCCTTACCAGATGAACAAAACAGAAATAGAAGAGTCGATTCGGGAAAACGATCCCTCATTCCCTATGGATGAAGTGGGTTCATATTTTAATTTCAATACATCGGAAATTTACAAACCTCATTGTTCCATCGGTATTGGATTAAAAGCAGCTATGAATGAAAATTTCATCGTTTCAGTAGATTGGGCAATGCCTCTAAACAAACAAGACAATGGGAAGCAATCTAATTTGTATATCAAAATAGGTTATATGTTTTAATAAACTTCACTGATTCCCATAGCCATTCCGATAAAATAAAAACAACACAATTTTATAGAATAAAATTGTGTTGTTTTTGTCTTATACAAAGATTGTAGGGAAGGCTACTTGTGTATAAACCTTATTTTCTACAAGCAGGTTCTTGTTGACTTAAGCAATGGAAACTCCCCAATCCCCATATAATATCAGAACTATCAATGGCTATTATTTTTCTATCTTTAAAGCATGCTTCCAATATGTAATAAGCCTTATCGTCTTCATCGCATTTATAGATCGGCATAATTACACTCTCGTTGGCAATATAAAAATTAGCATATGAAGCCGGTAGGCGCTGATCCTCCCAAATAACAGGTGAAGGCATTGGCAATTCTACTATCGTGGGTTGTTTCCCATTGGCCAAACGAATGTTTTTGAGCATCTTAAAATTTTCTTGTAACGGTTCGTAATTCACATCCGATTTATTCGGTTCTATTGCTGTTATTATGGTATCTTCATTTACAAATCGAGAAATATCATCTACATGCCCATCTGTATCGTCTCCATCGATCCCATCTTCTAACCAAATGATATTTTTCACCCCATAGTAATCATACAAATACTGTTCTATTTGTGTTTGATTCAAATGTGGATTTCGGTTAGGGTTCAATAAACAAGCCTTCGTCGTAAGAACATCGCCTACTCCGTTAAAATCTACAGAACCTCCTTCCATTACTATGTTAGGTTCGAATAAAGGCAATTGTAAATATTCCGCGATTCTAATCGGTATTTTTGTATCCAACTCATATGGGTACTTACCTCCCCATGCATTGTGATTCCAATTTATAATGGCTTTTTGTGTGTTATTGTTTCTGTTAAGTAAAAATGCGGGGCCATGATCCCGGCACCAAGCATCGTTGGTCGGAAACAAATGCGTTTCTATATTCTCCATTCTAGTTCCGATGCTGGTTAACGAAAACAAAACGCGTTGCTTCATGTTTTCATCCAACACATGTATATGTACTTTTTCTACCTCAGCAAGTGTTTTTATAAATGCATGATATGAAGAAAATATTGTTTCTATTTTTCCCGGCCATGAAGCTTCGTTATGGGGATAGCTTAACCATGTTGCATCATGTTTTTCCCATTCTGCAGGGAAATAATAGCCCAATTCTTTCGGTGTCATATTTTTCTGGTTTTATATATTTATAAGCTTTTGCAGGTTACTTTTTTCAGCAGTTCTTCTAATTCTTGATTATATCGCTCCCAACTATATTCGGATAAAACGTATTCATATCCATTTCGTGCTATTGTAGACGCTTTATCCGGATGCAGAAGTAAATTCAAAACAATATCGGCATAATCTTCTTCAGTAGTTCCTATTAAAATTTGCTCTCCTTCTTTTGCACCCAGAGCCTTATTAGCCAAAGCGGAAGTTACGCAAGGCAATTTCATGGCCATAGCTTCTAACAATTTATTTTGCAATCCCGTACCTATCATCATAGGGGCAACAAATATTTTAGATTGTGCATAACATTCTCGAATATCGTCCACCCAGCCGGTAACAGTTATTTTATCTCCAGTCAATCGCCGTAGGGATACAACGGGATTAGCACCCGCCAATAAAAGAGTAGTTTGCGGACGTTTTTGCCACAATAAAGGCATAATACGCTTTGCTAAAAATAACGCCGCATCGACATTGGGAGGATAATGCATGTTCCCACAAAATATCAAATCATATTCAGATTCTTTTTCCATAGGAAAAAAATAATCGCTATCCACTCCATTCGGAAGCACTTGAATGCTTTCATTGTTCTGATGTGGTATCAATTCTTTGTCAGGTGTAGAAATAATAGTAAATGCATCAAAATAATTGAATGCATTGTATTCGCAAGAGCGTAACATTTTGAATTCGTAATGGAGAACTTTTTTCAACAATCCTTTTGATTTCAACATCCGGCGTTCTGTATTTTTTGAAAGCGCATCTTGAAAATCCAATACCTTTGGCACTTTAGATTTTTTCACCCAGCATAACGTTCGAACCATTTGACAATAAAGCACATCGGGTGCTACTATTTTTTCAAAATTATCATATTGAGACCGTATTTTATGAGAATTCCAATACCCTCCTACTTGCAAGGATTGTAATGAGAAAAAAGCTTTGATAAGATTGATCAAAGTAGAAATTTTGGATGGACGCACAATTTTTATACTACTACAAAAAGGTTTCAATTCATCAATATGCTCCTGTATTACGGGTTCGTGAGACACACAGAACAAAGCAACTTTATTGTGTTGTGCTAAGCAACGAATTTGATGGTATGCACGCAGCTTATCACCTTTTTCGAGCGGATACGGGAATCGTGGTAGTACTACTAATATCTTCATCATGAGAATATCTCTTTATTTAACTTCTAAAACAACGTTCCTTGTATTATGTCAGCGTTCGGATCTTGATCAGAAAATGCATCCGGTAAAGAAGTCCCTTCTTCTGAAGGAGATTCTTCTACAGGTTCAGGCTCTGGAAGCGGATCAAGCCAATGGAAACTGTCAATAGCGGCAGTAGTTATACGTTTTCCTTTTGCTTTATATCCTTTAACGCCTATATAATCAGAGACCTCTATAATTTCAGAAGGTATTTTTTTATTTGAATTTTCCATGTCGTAGATGATTTCCAATCGGGGGAAAGTATCTAGAACCACCTCTATCAAAGTATCATCAGAGTTTTCATCAAGGAAAGAAAGTTTTTTGTCTAAATCTTCTATTTGGAATCGTTTAATATAGTAATTTTTTGTACCACCATCCATATAGATCGTTGTTATAATCATTTTCGGATTAAATTTCCGAATTAAAATCAAATCGTCGTCAAAATGATTTGCCAAATCAAAATTACAGGTTCTAAAGAATCCTGATTTCATAATCGAAAGTATTTTATCAGAACCTTTAAAATCACCAAGAAAAAGTCCTCTACTTTCAACATTCAAGCGTTTTACATTTTCGTCGAACCAAATATTACGGGCACCTAAAGTAGATACACCTTCTCCTTTGATATTTATTTTACGTATCGGGTTACGAGTTAAAATATTTCCTATTGAAGATCGTCCTTTGATAGCCAATTCTGCGAAATCGAATTCAAAGCTCAATTTTTTCAATTTGGGTTTCGGGCGGTGGTGCACCATAATGGTTTCTGCTTCACCATTGGGATTCGCTGAAAAATATAATACTTTGCTTCCTTTGGTGCCTTTTGTAAGGTCATACTCTTTGTCACGAGTGATTCCGGTTACCGAAAATCTTTTCACCATAATATTGCCAAACGCACCGTCTGCATATACCATATTGTATACGGTACGCTCATCGTTTCTTCGAAAGACATTAATATATATAATTTCTTTGCAATCCACATTTCCAACGAAACCTTTTTCTTGTATTTTGGAAACCATGAAAGTTCCGTCTTTCCTAAATGCAATGATATCGTCCAAGTCAGAACAATCGCACACGTATTCTACATTTTCATCCTTTTTCAATCCAAATCCGGCAAATCCTTCTTTTTTATTCACATAAAGTTTTTCGTTGGTCACTGCAACCGTTACTGCTTCGATATTTTCAAAATTACGAATTTCCGTTTTACGTTCTCTCCCTTTACCGTATTTTTCTTTAATCCGTTGAAAATAAGCTATGGCGTAATCCACAATATGTTCCAAATCGTGTTTTACTTGAACCATATCGTCTTCAATGGCATGAAGTATGTCATTTACCTTATTGGAATTGTATTTCGAAATGCGTTCAATGGGGATTTTACGCAATTTCATAATATCGTCTAAGGCTACAGGACGTATTAAATCTTTTACGAATGGTTTCAATCCTTCATCGATAGCGGTGTTAATTGCTTCATCCGTGGTACATTTTTTAATATCCTCATAAATTTCGTTTTCAATAAAAATACGTTCCAACGATACCCATTGCCAGCGCTCTTGTAGTTCGCTCAACTGAATTTCCAATTCTTTTTGAAGCAAATCTTTGGTATGTATGGTGGAAGATCGCAAAATTTCACTTACTGATAAAAATATGGGGGTATCGTCTCGAATGATAAACGAATTGGGCGACAATGAAATTTCACACTTGGTAAATTTATACAATGCATCAATCATTTGATCCGGAGATACATTGGCAGCTAAATGTACTAAAATTTCCACGTTAGCCGCTGTATTATCATCTACTTTTCGAATTTTAATTTTTCCGGTATCGTTAGCCGCTATTATAGATTTTATAAGTGTTTCTGTTGTAGTTCCAAATGGGATTTCAGTAATCACCAATGTTTTTTTGTCAATTTGTTGAATTTTGGCACGAATACGCACTTTGCTTGTATTCGCCATGTCGATATCGTTTTTCTTTTTACGCCTTTTCTTCTTTTTTCCGTTTTCTTCAACTTCCAAATCATCCAAGTCATCGAATCCATCCAAATCATCGAATGCATTATCGGGCATATCACTCACCCCTTTGATTTTTCGCAATCCATCATTGTATTTCGAGATATCAATCATCCCCCCTGTTGGGAAATCGGGATACAATTCGAACGGTTCTCCTTTTAGACATTGTACAGATGCGTCAAGCAATTCCACAAAATTATGAGGCAAAATACGAGTTGCAAAAGCCACCCCAATACCCTCTGTACCTTGTGCAAGCAACAACGGGAATTTGATCGGCAACGCAATCGGTTCCTTGTTTCTACCATCGTACGAAGGTTTCCATTCAGTTATTTTAGGATTGTATACTACATCCAAAGCAAATTTCGACAATCGGGCTTCGATGTAACGAGGTGCAGCAGCACCATCTCCGGTAAGAATATTACCCCAGTTTCCCTGGCAATCAATAAGTAAATCTTTTTGCCCTAAATTTACCAAGGCATCACCGATAGACGCATCACCGTGAGGATGGTATTTCATGGTATTACCCACAATATTGGCAACTTTATTATAGCGGCCGTCATCCAACTCTTTCATCGAATGTAAAATACGCCGCTGTACAGGCTTCAACCCGTCAGCGATAGCAGGAACAGCCCGCTCCAAAATTACATATGAGGCATAATCCAAATACCAACTTTGAAACATTCCTTTCAATGAAATCGGCTGTGCTATATTACCCGATGGTTGACTGCCTATATTATTTTCCACATTTTCCTCCATAACTTATATATCAATATCTCTTTCAAGTTGGTAGATAACAATCATCAGATTCTAAAGCGATTATATTTCTCAACCTTATTATCTTAACCCTATTAAACCATGTGCAAAATTACAAAAAAAAGCATAAATAAAAAACTTCTCAATTACTTTTTGGCAGTATGCCATAATGAAGAAGAATTGGTGGTCTATTATCATACACCCTTGTATTGTTGGATTTTGCCTCGATTATTGTATGCAATCAAAAATCTAATCCATTCTCTTCAAATCTAATCCATTTTTGTTTCCTATTTTTCTTAGAAAAAAGAAAAGATTCTTTTTCTATTTCTAGAAAAAGAATCTGATATGTCAGAGAAAAGAAATTTCCTAATTATGAATAGGATGGTCTTTACGAAATTGAATCAATCGAGTCTCTAAATCGGGGAATTGGTCACGCGACACAAGTGCCACGCATGCTCGAATTCCTTGGCGAGTACTTCCTGTAATATCCAATGAAATTGCACTTATTCCATAATGCAGCAATTCATTCAACAATGCTTCTCCTGTAAATCCGGGGTAGCAGAATGTAAAATAAAATCCATCGGCAATAGGTTTTTCCAGATCTTTATCGTAAACGATAGTGAAACCGTTGTCGGTAAACATTTTTTTCATGATATGGGCTTTTTCTCCATATTCTTTAATTTCTTTTACAAAATCAAAAGAACCTTCATTTACCGCCTTCAAAATCGCAGCCAATGCATATTGGGCAGAGTGTGCAGTACCGGAACTTAAGCAATACAATGTACCAAAGACCATGGCACGTCCCAGTTGCGAAGTTCCATAATAATGTGCTAAATCAGGGAAATTAGCATTGTATAATTTTTCACTGATAATCATCATGGCAATACGTTGTCCGGCATAACTAAATGATTTGGAACCGGAAACCATCAAAATATAGTTATCGGTATAATGAGCTACAGTAGGTTGATAAGGCGGTACACCGGGTTTCGAATAATCCTTGCGAAAATCCATCGCAAAATAAGCTAGATCTTCTATGACTACAGTTCCATACTTAGTAGCCATTTCACCAATAATTTTCAATTCTTCTTCCGTGAAACAGAACCACGCCGGATTATTGGGACTAGAATAAATGAGACATGACACATCGCCATCTTTTAGCATCTCTTCTAGCTTTCCACGAAGTTTTTCTCCTCGGTAATCATATACATCAAAGCTTTTTACAGGAATATCCAAAATTTTGCATTGTTGTTTTTGAACAGGAAAACCGGGATCAATAAAAAGCACTTTATTTTTCTTTTTGTCGGCACGTGTAAGTGTCATAAACGAAGCAAATCCTCCTTGCATGGAACCCACGGTAGGTAAACAGCAATCCGTAGGAACATTCAAGTTCATAAAGTTTTTGACAAACAACGAAATTTGACGTTTCAACTCTTCCGTTCCGTAAATGTCGGGATAAATGGAAGCACATCCATTACGAAGTGCCTCTATTTCTGCATCTACTCCGATTTTAGCTGCCGGCAGTCCCGGAATGCCCATTTCCATACGAATAAATCGAATGCCTGTTTCTTTTTCTACATCATTGATAAGTTTTTTGACTTCGCGAATCGATGCTTTACCGGCATTTTCAATTTTATTGCTTTTCGCAACTTTTGAAATAGTTTCTTTACTTATTGGTATTTGTGTCATTATACTATAGTATTTTATTTTAAAGACCGTTTTTATCGGTGATGTTATTTATTTTCCGTTAAATCCTTTTATTTTTTGCAAATTTACCGGACTAATTTCTTTGATAATGTTGTATATTTCATTTTTTTCAGCCTCCGACGCAGGAGTAAAAATATTCGCGATCTCCGAGATCTTAACGTCGATAAATATTTGCGTGGCTAATAAGTTTGTTCGTATTTTATGTACTTTCTGAATACTTCGGAGTGCTTCCAGAATATTTTTCCGAGCTTCAGGTTGATTGGAAGTCATCAGATCCAACCCCATTCTATGATAGTAATAATTGGCTTTTCGCAAGTCTTGGTAGGTTGCATTGGTGTAATTTTCCATAAACCAGTATCGAGATTTCTGTCCGTCGGTACTTTTCCATCCTTTATATCCTGATTTTTCAGCGCTTTGATCAATTGCTCGAGCTACTTCGAAAAACGGTTCTCCTCCCATGTAGGCGTATGAGTCAAAATTGATTCCTAAGAGGATATACAGATAATAAGCAATAGCAGACGACAGGTTCGATGTAAATGAATTCTGATCGAATTCCAATGGTTGGCTTTCGTTAAAAGTAAACTGAAATTCGGATTCGATATAATTAAAAAGGCCTGTTGTATAATTGGAATTGAATACGGGCCTGCGTAACTGGATACTCAACTGTCCTTTAAACTCGGTTAACGAAGCCCGTTCGTTTAAAATTAAACTGATATTGCATTCCAATTTTTCATGAGGTTTAAAATCGGCAGTAGTCCATTTTCGATTGTTTACAAAATCTTCAATGGTTTGTTTCATGGTTTCAAATACCTTTTTCTCTGTAGTTTGTATTTGTTGCGAATTGATAGTTACATTACACCGAAACTCTTGAGCCCACACCGAAAATGTAGTTATCATTATTGTTAACAAAATGCCGAATCCTTTTTTCATAACCTTTACCCTATTCTATTACATGAGTTCCTCTCAGGAAAACCTCATTTAGATTGCAAATGTACGATTTTTTTTTATTTCATATGGGTAAACGATAAAAAACGGTTTTTTATTTTAATAGGCTATATTGTAGCATATAAAATAGCAAATGAGGGCGCTTATAGTGCTGTTTTACACCAAATACGAATATTCGTTTATGATGTTTACGCACATTCGTTCGTGCAAAAACAACTGCCGGAAACAGTTCAAGAAGAATCTCCAACAAATGTCGTCTTACCATCAAAATAAATCTTTATCGAAAACGAATCATGTCGATCAATCGTACATCATCCATCCAAACGGTAATACAACCTACAATTCCTTTGGCATCTTCCCAGTGGGAAACAGGTTGTAAAGTAGTGTCGTTTACAATTTCGAAATATTCGGGTTTAAATACGTTATACGATAGTAACGTATCTATAACTTCTTGTTTTGTATCTTCTATGGAACGACACTGCGACTTTTCCACGGCAGCTGTCAGCGTAGCATAAATTTTAGGGGCCATTGCTCGAGCTTCCGGAGATAGGCGCATGTTTCGAGAACTTAAAGCCAATCCGTCGGCAGTTCGCACAATGGGGCATGAAATAATTTGAACAGACAATTGTAATTGCTCAACTAATCGACGAATGATTGCCAATTGTTGAAAATCTTTTTCACCAAAAAAGGCTTTATCTGGAGATACAATATCGAACAATCGACGCACCACAATAGCCACACCCGAAAAATGGCCCGGACGATTCGGCCCCTCCATTACATCCTCTAATATTCCAAAATGATACGTATCCGTAACGGGAGCCGGATACATTTCTTGCTCAGTCGGATTAAATACGATATCGCAATCTACAGACAATAGTTTTTCGCAATCGGCTTCAAGCGTTCGTGGATATGTTTTTAAATCATCCGGATTGTTGAATTGAATAGGGTTTACGAATACACTGGCCACTACAATATCGCATTGCTGCTTTGCTATTCTTAGCAATGAAAGGTGGCCTTCATGCAACGCTCCCATTGTAGGAACCAATCCGATCGTTTTACCCTCCTTCCTGGCCTTTGCAATTTCGCTTTGCAATGTAGCCACTGTTGAAAAAACTCTCATCTGTTTCTTTGTTTTATAGATTTTTCTTTTTGTTAACGAACTCTTACGAAAGCCTTATTTTATAAATAAAGAGGCCTGTAATCGGGGCGCAAAAGTACATAAATTCTCTTAGGTGAACAAACAAAAAACGGTTTTATAAAGAATCGAAACTTAAAATAGCCGTCCATACCTTTTTAAAACTCATATAGGGAAAACAGTATCATTCTAAAAGGGGCATACTCTATTTCCTCATTTCAAATAAAAATAGAATAGAAAACCGATGAAAATTTGAAAAATCCATACCAAAATAGAAATTTTGTTGTTATAGACAATACATATGCAAAAGACAAGTAAAGTATTTGTTTGTTTGCAGGTATATATTCATTAAACTATAGTAGATAATAAATGAAAAAGATATTTTTACTTACCTGCGTAGCCATGTTGTTTTTCTCATGCAAAACGCATTCAAAATTTACTACTTCGGCGTCGGCCACGCAGCAAGAAGCGTTATCCATTGGAAATACGTGGGTATTGAAAAGCATTAAAGCAAAAAAAATAAATTCTTCGGACGACAACAGAGTTGTTTATATTCAATTTAATACAGAAGCTAAAAGTATTAACGGATATGCCGGATGCAATCGCTTTTTTGGTACGTATGAAGAACCTCAACCCGGAAAATTAAATTTCTCGGCTATGGGTGCTACAAAAATGGCGTGCCCGGAACATGAAATGGAAATAGAGGATCTGTTTCTTGCTTCGTTAAATAGGGTAAACGGTTACAAAATTGAGGGAAATACACTTGAGCTTTTACAAAACGAAACCGTATTGATGACTTTTGAACAAACGAAGTTGAATAAAGAAGAATAAAGAACGAATATGACTCCTGCAGAAGAACGGAAAACGTATTTTGTAGACGTTGTATTACCTTTACATCTTCCGGAATATTATACATATCGGATTCCCTTTGAATACAATGAAGACATTCGGGTAGGCCAACGTGTGGTGGTGCAGTTTGGTCAGAAAAAATTGTATTCTGCATTAGTGCGCCGTATACATGAAAACGTGCCGAAGTATAAAGTTAAGTATATTCTCTCCATACTCGATTTCGAACCTATCGTAACAGAACGGCAATTTGTATTCTGGGAGTGGATTGCGTCTTATTATATGTGTTATGTGGGCGATGTTATGGCTGTGGCTATTCCCTCAGCATTCCGATTGGCCAGCGAATCGTCCATAACCGTCCATCCCGATTTTTCGGGTGCGTATGACACTTTATCTGAACCTGAAATCAAAATACTAGAGGCCCTTACACACAAAAACGTGCTCCCGATTTCGGAAGTTAGCCAAATAGTAGGCTATCAGAAGATTTTTCCTTTATTAAAAACGATGATCGAAAAAAAGAGAATCGTTATGGAAGAAGAAATACTTCAACGTTACATTCCCAGAAAAGAAACATATCTTTCCCTGAATCCCTTGTATATGGACGAGCAGCAAGGTAAAGAGCTTTTTGATTCATTGGAAAAGAAAAACACGCTCCAAAAACAACTTACGGTAATGCTTACCTTCTTTCGGTTAAGTGATTTCGGGAAAAATTCTATTAAGAAAAAACAACTCACACAAGATAAAAGTCTTTCTTCGTCGGCGATTCATACTTTAATAAAAAACGAAGTATTGTTTCAGGAAGAACGAGAGGAAAGCCGCTTGTTGGAAGGTAAAGCAATATGCGATGCCGACTCCATAAAATTGAGTGAAGAACAGCAAGGAGTATTTGATGCCATTCAAATCTCGAATCCGGAAGCTCCTGCTGTAACTTTATTGCACGGCGTTACTTCGAGTGGAAAAACGGAAATATATATCAAACTGATTCAGGAAATGCTGCGAGAAGGGAAACAGGTGTTATACCTATTGCCGGAGATTGCTTTAACTGCCCAAATCATCAATCGGCTGCGTACATATTTCGGTGCCAAAGTAGGAATATACCATTCTCGATTTTCGTCTAACGAACGCGCCGAAGTTTGGTCCAAAACATTGGATGCATCCGACAATGGGTACCAAATTGTGCTTGGGGCACGTTCTGCGGTTTTTTTACCATTTCATCGTTTAGGGCTTGTGATTGTAGATGAGGAACATGATGCTTCCTACAAACAATATGAACCGGCACCTCGATATAACGGTAGGGATGCAGCCATATATTTAGCACATTTACATGGGGCCAAGACCCTATTGGGGTCGGCGACTCCTGCATTGGAATCCTACTTTAATGCTCAAAATGGGAAATACGGACTCACAACCCTAAACCAACGGTATGGAGGGATATTAATGCCTGAAGTATTGTGTGTAGATATGAAAGAGGCTTCGCGAAAAAAAGAAGTACAGTCTCATTATTCGAAATTTATATTGGAACATATTCAAGATGCATTGGCAAATAAAGAGCAAGTTATTTTGTTTCAAAACAGACGGGGGTTTTCGTTGCGTTTGGAATGTGATGCCTGTCATTGGATTCCGGATTGCAGGCACTGCGATGTATCCTTGGTATATCATAAGCAAACCCATAGTTTGCGCTGCCATTACTGCGGTTATTCCATCCCTATTCCATCGGAATGTCCTGCTTGCCATTCCACATCCGTAAAGATGAAAGGATTTGGTACTGAAAAGGTGGAAGACGAGCTTTCCATTATATTTCCTGATGCTCGCATAGCTCGCATGGATTTGGATTCCACCTCTCAGAAAAAAAAATACTTGGAAATTATTGCGGACTTTGAAGACCGGAATATCGATATTTTGGTAGGCACACAAATGGTTACCAAAGGATTGGATTTCGACAATGTAAGCATTGTAGGTATTTTAAGCGCAGATAACATGATTTCGTTTCCGGATTTCAGGGCCTATGAAAGAAGTTTCCAACAAATGACTCAAGTAAGTGGCAGAGCGGGACGCAGAGGGCGTAGAGGAAAGGTAATCATTCAAACGTACAACCCCTATCATCAAGCGATTCGAGACGTAATGGATACCAATTACGCATCTATGTATCAGAGCCAAATTACAGAGCGTCGCGTATTCAAATATCCTCCATTTTATAAACTAATTCGTATTACACTAAAACACAAGGATACGGAGGTTTTGAACGAAGCCGCAGATTGTCTAGCTTTCCAATTGCGAACTCTTTTCGGAAACAAGGTTTTAGGACCTGAATACCCTTCGGTATCAAGGATTCGAAATATGTACTTAAAAAACATTCAATTACGATTCGAAAAAAGTGAACCTATCACCATTGCAAAACGACAGATCTCGGATGCTTGCGAAGAACTTTGCAATCAAAAAAAATATAGCCAATTACGAATTGTCCCGGACGTGGACCCTCAATAAGCGCAACATTTTCAAAAAGTGTTAGCAATATCATTTTCCTGATTCATATCTTTTAATTAAACTGTTTATCAATAGAATTGATAAACAATTCCGGGGTAAGCTATATTATTTTACTATAAAAATATATTCTATAAGGCTCCTGTTTATATGGGTTTGTATCCGATTTCCGGTGTGCGAGGGTGCACGATTGAGAAAAGCGGCCTTGATACAGACGTTTTTACGCATGCAAAGGTACTTCATAAATACAAGACAGCC
>CAYYUE010000028.1:0-16908 GCA_964474745.1 uncultured Bacteroidaceae bacterium
TCTTTAAAGCGTGAGTATGCAAGCGAAAACGGAACGGAACTCAATAGTATACTGCCTAAAATGAGTCCATTAAACCCTCAATATTTGACGAAAAAGCAAAGTGTTTTTCAAAAGATTGTTTCGTTTGTCGAAAAGTTCAAAGGCGTGGGAGGAGAAATTTAACATGAATAAACCCGAACGATATATGTTCGGGTTTATCCAAATCCGAAATGCAACGCATCATTTTTGGTAATTATGCAGCCCCTGAAGATTATAGAAAACGTCCATTATCCAAATTAACAGCAGATGTTTTAGAGTAATTGAACGTTAAAATAAAAAACAAAAATAAATGAATAACCCTCCCAAATCCGAAAACATAGAATACAAAAGCAGTTGGCATGACGATTATCTCAAATGAATACAGGGCTTTGCCAACGCTCAGGGCGGACGAATCTATATCGGCAAAAACGATGCAGGTACCGGTTGTTGGTGTGGAAGATTACAAAAGATTGTGCTTCAAAAAAGTAAATAATCGAACGCCATAGAAAATATGGTAACCACGCAAGATGAAATTTTTCGAGCGACATTAACGGAAGAAAATACCAAAGATGCAGCAACAAAAGAGGTTTTTCAATATAAAAATGCCATTTATTGGGGCATCGACAAATGAAACGAAAACAATTTAATTACAACCAACTTGTTAGTGGGCATCATGCAAATTTTGCGTTCTACAAACGATGGAACTAGAAAAATAGAAGGCACGAAATTAGCAAATCCAACGAACAATCAAATTGTTTATACGCCGCCTTTGGGCGAAAATACCATCAGAGAAAAATTGGCACATCTTGAACAATTTATCAACGATAACGAATATTCTGTATTGGATCCACTTATCAAAATGGCACTCATTCATTATCCATTTGAAGCCATTCATCCATTTAACGATGGAAATGGAAGAACGGGCAGAATTTTGAATCTCCTGTATTTAATGCACCAAAAATTAATTACCGCACCCATTTTGTATTTAAACCATTATATCATTGAAAGTAAATCTGATTATTATCGATTATATAGTATACACTTTTTAGCATAAAAAAAGCGGCCGTTGGTAACGGCCGCTTTTAAAACTTATACTATATTATTTATTATTTCAATATTCCTTTTTCTTTTTTTACCCGTAGCGTTTCCAGCATATCCACCGTCATTTTATCCAGGTCGTATTTAGGGTTCCAGCCCCATTCTTTGCGTGCGCAAGAATCGTCCATGCTGTTTGGCCAACTATCGGCAATCGCTTGCTTGATGGGTTCGGGTTTGTAAACGATTTCAAAACCCGGTACATATTTTTTTATGGCATGATAGATCGTTTCGGGGTCAAAACTCATTGCCGTTACGTTAAACGAGTTGCGATGCACTAGTTTTGCAGGATCGGCTTCCATTATATGAGTCATAGCATCCAAAGCGTCGGGCATATACATCATATCCATGTGGGTATCTTTTTTCAAAGGGCACACAAATGTTTCACCTTTAACGGCAGCATAATATATTTCTACAGCATAATCCGTTGTACCTCCTCCGGGTAGCGTAAGATTGGAAATTAATCCGGGGAAACGTACGGAACGTGTATCCACACCGAAGCGTGTAAAATAATAATCGCTCAACAACTCTCCCGTAACTTTGGTTACACCGTAAATGGTAGCAGGGCGTTGAATCGTATCTTGCGGGGTATTGTCGTGCGGCGTATTCGGACCGAAAGCTCCTATCGAAGAGGGAGTAAAAACAGCACAATGAAATACGCGTGCCACTTCCAAGCAATTGACCAAACTTCCGATTCCTACATTCCATCCCAACATAGGGTTCAGCTCTGCAGTGGCGGAAAGAATAGCAGCTAAATTATAAATAGTATCAATATTGTATTTTTTTACAACTTCTACTATTTGTATCATGCTTGTAGAATCAATTCTTTCGAAGAGTCCATTTTCAACCATTTCACCGGACAACTGACGTAAATCACTGGCTATAACATTTTCTTTTCCATAGGTGCTTCGCAACCTTTTCACCAATTCCGTTCCAATTTGTCCACCGGCACCAATAACCAATATTTTTTTCATCTTATTTTATTTTTATAATAATCACTTTTTATGGCTCACAAACAGTTTTATCTATTTTGCCGTATTCAAATCTGAGAAGATCCTCTATCTTGATTCCTCGATAATATTATAAAACAGATTTTCAATCCTTTGTTTTACACAAATCAACTTTTATACTGAAAGGGATATTCTCACAAAAACATCCGGTACAGCAGAAATATAAAAAATAGAGACATTCCCTTTTCAAGTATATCTCTATTTTTTATATTTCATTTATTTTAAAACGCCTAATTCTTTACCTACTTTAGTGAACGCAGCAATACATGTATCCAGATGCTCTTTTTCGTGAGCAGCCGAAACTTGTACACGAATACGAGCCTGTCCCTTAGGAACAACCGGATAATAAAATCCCGTTACATAGATCCCTTCTTCCTGTAAACGAGTAGCAAATTTTTGTGATAAGGGAGCATCGTACAACATAACGGCACAAATAGCCGATTCGGAAGGTTTGCAATCAAATCCGGCGGCAAGCATTTGTTTGATAAAGTAATCGGTATTCTGGTGCAATTTATCTTGAAGTTCATTGGTTGCACTCATCATCTCTACCATTTTAATACCGGCAGCAGCAATCGAAGGGGGAATGGAATTTGAAAATAAATAAGGGCGAGAACGTTGACGCAACATATCAATAATTTCTTTTTTACCTGTAGTAAATCCTCCTACAGCGCCTCCAAAAGCTTTTCCCAATGTGCCTGTTATGATTTCGATCTTGCCTCTCAAATTGAAACGTTCGGTTGTTCCACGTCCCGTATTGCCGACAACACCTGCCGAATGGCTCTCGTCTACCATCACCATTGCGCCGTATTGTTGCGCCAATTCATATATCTTATCCAAAGGGCATACATTGCCGTCCATTGAAAATACGCCATCGGTCACAACCAAACGAAACCGGCATTTTTGAGCATCTTTCAATTGTTTTTCCAAGTCAACCATATCGGCATTATTATACCGAAACCGTTGAGCTTTACACAACCTTACGCCATCAATAATGGAAGCATGGTTCAACGAATCGCTAATGATCGCATCTTCTTCCGTCAATAGAGGTTCAAAAACACCACCGTTTGCATCGAAGCAGGCTGCATATAAAATAGCATCTTCAGTACCAAAGAATTCGGATATTTTAGCCTCCAATTGTTTATGAAGATCTTGGGTGCCGCAAATAAAACGAACGGAAGCCATTCCATAACCTCGAGTATCCATAGCCGTTTTAGCCGCTTTGATCAATTCCTGATTATTGGCCAACCCTAAATAATTATTTGCACAAAAATTCAAAACAGTTTTTCCGTTTACAACAATTTCGGCACCTTGTGCAGACTCAATAATACGTTCATTTTTATATAACCCTGCTGTTTCTATATCAGCCAATTCTTTTTGAAGGTATTTCTGAAAATTAGTATACATAATCTCACTATTTTATAATTGTTTTTCAATATAAATCAACGTACAAAAGTACATTTATTTTCCAATATATCATGATCTATTTTATTCGTATTTCAAAAAAACAACCTATACGAATATTATTTTCTTAAGCTACAATTCTTTACTAAGCAGGTCGGTTTTTCAGTAACTTTTACGATTTATCTTCGATAAAAAAATCCACTTACACAATAATAATGAGGCTCGCAAGTTTCTTTAACAATTCAAAATCAATTATACTGAATTTTGTTACAAATTATAAACTTCTTTTTGAATATATTACATGTTATTGGAACAAGAATTGAGGAGAAAATTTTATATTTTTTATATGTTTTGTAATCGATTTCATCCCCATAAATAAAAATACATAATCATATTATTAACATTAAAATACATGTCATGAAAAAAATCTTTTTATTTGGCCTTTTGGTCATTTTTACAATGAGCACAATAAAAGCACAAAAAACTTCTGCATCAGGGTCAACAACGGGTCCGAAGATTGAATTTACAAAGGTTGAACACGATTACGGGTCAATTCAAAAAGGAGCAAACGGCAATTGTGAGTTCACATTTAAAAATATAGGAACGGAGCCCCTGATTTTGTCTTCGGTAAGTGCGTCATGCGGATGTACGACTCCCAGCTACAGCAAAGAACCTATTATGCCGGGTAAAACAGGATCTGTAAAAGTTCAATACAACACGAACAATATCGGAGGATTCAATAAAACAATAACCGTAAATTCCAATGCGGAGAATAATCCCCGTACGGTCCTTCTTATTAAAGGCAATGTCCAAAATACAGAAGCTCCTACTTTATAAAAAAATAAAGAATTATCGATCCATAGACATCATGCTGTGAACCCTTGAGTTTTTATAAATACAATACCGTATCCGAAAAATTACATCTATCTTACATTAAACAAAGTATAATCGAATTAAAAAAATAAAAAAACTATTGTGTTACAAAGAAAATTAGTAATTTTGTGGTTCATTTGGTTGCAAGGAATAAAGAATGATATTAATAATAAAAATTCATAAGTCATGAAAAAAGCATTTTTATTAGGTCTTTTGGCTATTTTTACAATGGGTGCAGTAAAAGCACAAGACGCTCCAACATCCGGTCCGAAAATTGAATTCATTAAAACCGAACACGATTATGGTTCGATTCAAAAAGGAGCAAATGGCGATTGTGAGTTCACATTTAAAAATATAGGAACGGAGCCGCTCATTTTATCTTCTGTAAAAGCATCGTGCGGGTGTACTACCCCAAACTATAGTAAAGAACCTATTATGCCCGGAAAAACAGGATCCATAAAAGTTCACTACAACACGAACAATATCGGAGGATTCAACAAAACAGTAACCGTAAATTCCAACGCGGCAAACAATCCTCGAGTGATTCTTCGTGTTAAAGGCAGTGTAGAAAAACCTGCAGATACTCCTACTTCGCAAGGAAATAAGTAATTAAAAATTATATTTGAAATCCAAAAAATTATCTTCGTCTCAGCGAAGATAATTTTTTTGTAAAACCTCAATAAAATAATTATGCCACAAATATCAAAAAAAGGGACCGAATTACCAGCATCGGCAATTCGCAAATTAATTCCTTATGCTGATGCTGCAAAAGCAAAAGGAATAAAAATATACCATTTAAATATCGGACAACCTGATATTGAAACTCCTAAAGGAGCATTGAAAGCTCTTTGCAACAACGACATTAAAGTGCTTGAATACAGTCATTCGGCCGGCATTCTGTCGTATCGTAAGAAGTTAGCCGAATATTATGTAAAACATGATATTCAGGTTAATGAGGACGATATCATGATTACCTGCGGAGGCTCGGAAGCATTGCAATTTGCCTTTACGGTTTGCTTGAATCCAGGTGACGAGATTTTAATTCCCGAACCTTATTACACAAATTACAATACCTTCGCAAAACTATGCGATGCCACTATTAAAACCATTCCTTCTCATATAGAAGATGGTTTCGCGTTGCCTCCAATCGAAGAGTTTGAAAAAGCTATTACACCCAGAACAAAAGCGATCATGATTTGTAACCCTAATAACCCTACCGGTTATTTATATTCAAAAGAGGAATTACAAAAAGTCGCTGAGATTGTTAAAAAACATGATTTATTTTTGTTCGCCGACGAAGTTTACCGGGAATTTTGCTATGATGGTAATGAGCATTTTTCGGTCATGCAGTTGAAAGGAATTGAACAAAATACTATTTTATTGGATTCCGTTTCAAAACGCTATTCGGCATGTGGAGCTCGTATTGGATGCTTAATTACCAAAAACAAAGAGATTTTCAATACTGCAATGCGTTTGGCTCAAGCTCGGTTAAGCCCTCCCTCTTTCGGACAAATATTTGCCGAAGCGGCTCTTGATACCCCTCAGGAATATTTCGACCAAGTAATATCGGAATATGTTGCTCGTAGAAATGCTCTGGTAAAAGGAATTAATCAAATTCCGGGATGTTTCTGCCCTAATCCAAAAGGAGCTTTTTATGTTATTATAAATCTTCCTATCGACAATTCCGACAAATTCTGTCAATGGTTACTCGAAGAATTCAATTATAAAGGAGAAACCGTTATGTTTGCTCCTGCTACGGGATTCTACGCTGAACCCGAAAAAGGAAATCATCAAGTTCGCGCTACCTATTGTTTAAATATTGAGGCGCTACAAAATGCCGTAAAATGTCTTGAAGAAGCATTGAAAGTATATCCGGGTAGAACAAAGTAAAGAAAGTTATATTTCTTTTTTATAATTCACAAAGAACGATTATTGCATAATAATCGTTCTTTGCATTTCAACAGATAAAACATGGATGTATTCGAAAAACGACAACTCATTATCCGTTGCAGTATCGATTCACAGCAAAAAATCGCAACTACTGCAAAAACCGAAATGGAGGCTGCACAACAGCAGGCTAATGAATATGGACAACCGAAAGATCGTTATGACTCTTTTCGAAACAAAATTTTACATTCGCGCGACATGTATGCCAAACAATATGCCATCGCATTAGACAATATTCGATACCTGGAAGCCTTGACACGCATGTCTGTATCAGACACCATTGATTACGGATCTATTGTCGTTACGAGCACACAGAAATTATTGATCGCCATCGGTATAGGAAAGTTTCCCGTTGAAAAGGATATGTATTTCGGCATTTCTACTCAAGTACCTATTTTTTCAGTTTTGAAAGGTAAAAAAGCAGGAGAAACCGTCACTTTTAACGGTATAAAGCACTCTATTATTGAAGTTTTCTAAACTTACCATATTGCAACAGTAGACACCATGAAAAAAGTTCATTAAAATCGGTATCTTTGCATATCTTGTTTGATCTGAATTATTTTTTATCCTATTTATTCACAAAAATATACGGTACGATTCATTTATCAAAACCGGAAAAACAATACGAATGGAAATAACACGTAAACCTGAGTGGCTGAAAATTAAATTGGGAGGAGGTGAAAATTATCCCAAAACAAAACAAATTGTGGAGACACATAAATTGCATACCATCTGTAGTAGCGGGAAATGTCCTAACATAGGTCAATGCTGGAGTATGGGAACTGCAACCTTTATGATTCTAGGAGAAATTTGTACCCGTTCGTGCAAATTTTGTGCTACAAAAACAGGCAAACCTCTTCCTGTAGACCCAAGCGAACCTGCCAAAATTGCAGAGAGTGTACGTCTAATGCATTTGAAACATTGTGTCATTACATCGGTTGACCGTGATGAACTTTCGGATAAAGGCGCTTCACACTGGGCTGCGACTATTCAGGAAATTCGCAATCAAAATCCGAATACTATCATCGAAGTTTTGGTGCCCGACTTTGATGCTGATAAAAATTGGATCCATACGGTTCTTGAAGCCAAACCCGATATTTACGGTCACAATATGGAAACCGTACAACGTTTATCGGATCAAATACGTAGCAGGGCTAAATATGCCGTTAGTTTAGAAGCCTTACGCTACGCTTCTGAAAAAGGGTTTATTACAAAATCGGGTATTATGGTAGGATTGGGAGAGACTCAGGAAGAAGTTATTGAAGTTATGAAAGACCTTCGTAGCGTAGGTTGCCAATTATTCACAATTGGGCAATACCTGCAGCCTACACCGCAAAACATAGATATTGTTGCCTATATTACTCCTAAAGAATTCGAAGAATATAAAAAGATAGGGATGGAATTAGGATTTGAAAACGTGGAAAGCGGCCCTCTTGTACGCTCTTCCTATATGGCTGAAAAAACGTTTATAACATCCCGTATCGGAAATAAAAGGCATTAAATATATAAAATGCGCAAAAGTGGAGATTCCCACTTTTGCGCACGTTGAAGATCGCTCCTAATCGCAATATTATAATTCACATTACGCTTTTGCCATTGGAGTTATAGTATATTGCTGATCGGGCGTATTTTCTTGAATTCGTCCGTAAACAGATTCGTATTTTGTTATATTTTCAGATAACGCACTTAACAATCGTTTGGCATGTTGCGGAGTTAAAATAATGCGTGATTTTACATTGGCTTTTGGAACGCCGGGCATCATTTTAATAAAATCAACAATAAATTCAGCATGTGAATGAGATATAATTGCTAAGTTGGAATAGATTCCTTCTGCCACTTCCTGGCTTAATTCGATGTCTAATTGACCTTCTTTATTTTCGTTCATTGTTTATATATTTAAATAGTAATGGAAATAATCTGCTAGGCTATTAATTTTGTAAATTAAACAACAAATTGTTGGAATAGGATAACAAAATATATAAAATAATCGGCATATAGTATGCCGATTATTTTATATGTTATTGAAATATACGTGATATATAAATATAACCCATATTCATTTAACTTCGAGCGTTGAGTTTCTTGCTCATGTTTGCAGATTGCATTTCGGTTTTATCCGCAACAATAATATTGCGATATTCAGGAAGACCTGTTCCTGCAGGGATCAAATGCCCGACAATAACATTCTCTTTCATCCCTTGCAATGTATCGCATTTTGCATTAATAGCGGCATCCGTCAATACTTTTGTCGTTTCTTGGAACGACGCTGCAGAAATAAAGCTCTTTGTTTGCAACGAAGCTCGAGTAATACCTTGTAAGATTTGACGTGCTGTTGCAGGTTTTGCATCACGAGCAACAATGCCTTTTTTATCTCTACGTTTCAACATCGAATTTTCGTCTCTTAACTTACGAGCTGTAATAATCTGTCCATTTTCACAATCCGAATCCCCTTTGTCTTCAATGACTTTCATACCAAAAATCTCATCGTTAAACTCTTGGAAATCAATTTTATTAACAAGCTCTCCTTCCAAGAATTTAGTATCACCCGAATCTTCGATTTCCACTTTACGCATCATCTGGCGTACAATAACTTCGAAATGTTTATCATTGATTTTTACACCTTGCAAACGGTATACTTCTTGTACTTCATTAACAATATACTCCTGTACTTTCATAGGTCCTTTTACAGCCAAAATATCGGCAGGCGTAATTGCGCCTTCGCATAAAGGAGTCCCTGCTTTTACATAGTCATTGTTTTGTGCCAAAATCTGTTTCGAAGTAGAAATCAAATACGACCGTTTTTCTCCCGTCTTCGAGGTAATGGTGATTTCACGGTTATTACGCTTCAATTTTTTAGCGATGGAAACAATACCATCTATTTCTGAAACCACTGCAGGATCGGAAGGATTACGAGCCTCAAACAATTCGGTTACACGTGGCAAACCTCCGGTAATGTCTCCGGCTTTACCAAAAGAACGTGGTATTTTCACCATAATGTCTCCGGCTTTCAATTCAGCTCCTTCGTCTACCATAATGTGAGCATGAACAGGTAAGTCATATATTTTCAACACTTCGCCATCATCGGAAATGATACTGATTGTTGGGTTCTTGGCTTTTTGACGAGATTCAATAACAACTTTTTCTGTCAAACCGGTTTGTTCATCGGATTCGACACGGTACGTTACATTTTCAACTACATTTTCAAAAGAAACATGTCCACTTACTTCGGAAATGATAACGGCGTTGTATGCATCCCAATCGGCAATAACATCTTTTGCCTTTACTTTTTCTCCATCTTTTTTGTACAATTTTGAACCGTAAGGAATCAATGCCGATGCTAAAACAATATCGGTATTCTCATCTACGATTCTCATTTCAGCAGAACGTCCTATAACAATATCGTATTGCTCTCCGCTATTTGTAGTATAAGTTACATAACGCAATTCATCTATTTCCAAACGACCGGCGTACTTCGCTTCAATTTTAGAAGTTGTACCCACATTTCCTCCGGCAACCCCCCCTACGTGGAAAGTACGCAAAGTCAACTGAGTACCGGGTTCTCCAATGGATTGTGCAGCAATAACTCCAACCGCTTCTCCTTTTTGAACCATTTTTCCGGTAGCCAAGTTACGTCCGTAACATTTCGCACAAACGCCATGTTTCGATTCGCATGTAAGCACCGAACGAATTTCTACTTCTTCAATAGGAGAATTTTCAATTTTTTCACAAATATCTTCGGTTAATTCTTCCCCTGCAAGAGCAATTAATTCTCCTGTTTGCGGGTGGTAAATATCATGTACCGAAGTACGACCTAAAATTCGGTCTCCTAATGTTTGAACAATTTCTTCGTTTTTCTTTAATGCAGTTGTGGGTAAGCCGCGTAACGTTCCACAATCTTCATCGGAAATAATGACGTCGTGGGCTACATCCACCAAACGACGTGTCAAATATCCTGCATCGGCAGTTTTCAAAGCAGTATCTGCCAAACCTTTACGCGCCCCGTGAGTAGAGATAAAATACTCTAACACAGACAAGCCTTCTTTGAAATTCGAAATAATAGGATTTTCAATAATCTCGTTTCCTGATGCTCCCGCTTTTTGAGGTTTTGCCATCAATCCACGCATTCCAGAAAGCTGACGAATCTGCTCCTTAGAACCACGAGCTCCGGAATCCAACATCATATATACAGAGTTGAAACCTTGATTGTCGGATGACAATTGACGCATCACAGTCTCCGTTAATTTAGCATTGATGTCGGTCCAAATATCGATAACCTGATTGTAACGTTCATTGTTCGTAATCAATCCCATCGAGTAATTTCCGATTACCTCTTCTACTTCAGCGTTGGCTTGATCAATCAGTTCTTCCTTTATGGAGGGGATGATGACATCGCTCAAGTTAAAGGACAATCCGCCACGGAATGCCATACGGTACCCCATACCTTTAATATCATCAAGGAATTTAGCGGTAACTGCATTGCCGCATATTTTATACACATTTCCAATAATATCGCGTAATGATTTTTTACCCAATACTTCGTTAATGTAACCATATTCTTTAGGAACAACTTGATTAAACAACACCCGACCTACGGTGGTGTCGATTCTTTCAATTTTTCCTTTGTTTTCTATTCTAACTCGAATGCAAGCGTGCAAAGCCACACGTTTTTCGTTGTAGGCGATAATGACTTCTTCCATTGAGTAAAATGTCATTCCTTCTCCTAAAACGGGTTTTCCGGGTTCACCTTTACGCGCTTTAGTCATGTAGTACAATCCCAAAACCATGTCTTGCGAAGGCACCGTAATAGGAGTACCATTTGCAGGATTCAAAATATTATGAGATGCCAACATCAACATTTGAGCTTCCATAATAGCCGCATTTCCAAGAGGTACATGAACCGCCATTTGGTCACCGTCAAAGTCGGCGTTGAACGCAGTACAAACCAGAGGGTGCAGACGAATTGCTTTACCTTCGATAATTTTAGGTTGAAATGCCTGGATACCTAACCGGTGCAAAGTAGGAGCACGGTTCAGCATAATTGGATGCCCTTTTAATATATTTTCCAAGATTTCCCATACTACAGGATCTTTTCTGTCTACAATACGTTTTGCGGATTTCACGGTTTTTACAATTCCGCGTTCCAGCATTTTTCGTATAATAAACGGTTTGAAAAGTTCCGAAGCCATTTCTTTAGGTAATCCGCATTCATGCAGTTTCAATTCGGGTCCCACTACAATTACGGAACGTCCTGAGTAGTCGACACGTTTACCCAATAAGTTTTGACGAAACCGTCCTTGTTTACCTTTTAAACTGTCAGACAATGATTTCAACGCTCTATTCGATTCCGTTTTTACGGAACTTACTTTACGCGAATTATCGAATAATGAATCCACAGCCTCTTGTAACATACGTTTTTCATTACGCATGATTACTTCAGGAGCTTTAATTTCCACCAATCGTTTCAAACGGTTGTTTCGAATGATGACACGACGATACAATTCGTTCAAATCGGAAGTTGCAAATCGTCCCCCGTCCAATGGAACCAAAGGTCTTAATTCGGGAGGTATAACCGGAACAACTTTCACAATCATCCATTCGGGACGATTCTCCATACGTGCCTGTGCTTCACGAAACGATTCTACAATATTCAATCGTTTTAAAGCATCTTGTTTACGTTGATTTGAAGTTTCTTTGCTCGCTTTGTCGCGCAGTACATACGAGATTTTATCCAAATCCAACTCGCTAAGCAAGGTATATAATCCTTCAGCGCCCATTTTAGCAACGAACTTATTAGGATCCGTATCTTCTAGCAAGTGATTCCCTTCCGGCAATGTCTCGGTAATGTTATAATATTCTTCTTCTGTAAGAAGATCAAACTTCTTAACAGGGTTCTCTCCATAAGCAGCAGCACCCGGTTGTAGTACTACGTATTTTTCATAGTATATTACTTGTTCCAACTTTTTGCTGGGAATATCAAGCAATGTTCCTATTTTATTAGGCAAAGAACGGAAAAACCAAATATGGGCTACCGGAACAACCAGCGAAATATGCCCCATTCGTTCACGACGAACTTTTTTCTCCGTTACTTCGACGCCACAACGGTCACAAACAATCCCTTTATAGCGGATACGTTTATATTTCCCACAATGACATTCCCAATCACGTACGGGTCCAAATATTCTTTCACAAAACAAACCGTCCCGCTCGGGTTTATATGTACGATAATTTATTGTTTCGGGTTTTGTAACTTCACCCATCGATCGTTCTAAGATGGATTCCGGAGAAGCCAAACTTATTGTCATCGAATTAAAATCGTTTTTTATCTGTATATCTTTTTTAAAAGCCATATTCCTTACTTGTTAAATGTTGAAATAGAAATTTGTTTACGATAACGGTTTATTTATTAAAAGTTACTTCCAATCCTAAACCTCGTAATTCGTGTACCAATACATTAAACGATTCGGGTATACCCGGAGTCGGCATATTATCACCCTTAACAATAGATTCATATGTTTTTGCACGACCAATAACATCGTCTGATTTTACTGTTAAGATTTCTTGTAATACGTTTGCTGCTCCAAAGGCTTCAATAGCCCAAACTTCCATTTCTCCAAAACGTTGACCTCCAAATTGCGCTTTACCTCCTAACGGCTGTTGCGTAATTAATGAATACGGTCCAATGGAACGCGCATGCATTTTGTCATCAATCATATGATGCAATTTCAACATATAGATATATCCTACAGTGGCAGGTTGATCAAAACGGTCTCCTGTTTCTCCATCATATAGATATGTTCTACCGTTTTCCGGTAAACCGGCTTCTTTCATATAAGAATTGATTTGTTCCAACGAAGCACCGTCGAAAATAGGTGTTTGGAAACGTTTATCCAATTTCTTACCGGCCCATCCTAATACCGTTTCATAAATTTGTCCCAAGTTCATACGTGAAGGCACGCCCAATGGGTTCAAAACGATATCTACAGGAGTTCCATCTGCTAAGAACGGCATATCTTCGGCGCGAACAAGTTTGGATACAATCCCCTTATTACCATGGCGTCCTGCCATTTTATCGCCAATACGCAGTTTACGTTTATTGGCTATGTATACCTTAGCCATTTGTACAATGCCGCTAGGTAAGTCATCTCCTACAGTGGCAACAAATTTATTTCGTGTATAACGACCTAGAATTTCACGATACTTGATATTATAATTGTTCAACAATTCTTTTATCAAATCATTCGTTTCTTGGTCTGTAGTCCATTTATTGGGACTAATCACCGTATAGTCGATTGCCTTTAATGTCTTTTGAGTAAATTTATTTTTCTTGGGGATAATTTCTTCTTTGAAGTTTGTATATACCCCATTAGATACTTTACCGCCTAGTATCACTAATAAACGATCAACTAATTTATTTTTCAAATCATCTGCTTCGAATTCGAATTCTTTTTCCAATTCGGCAATGATATCTTTATCTTTAGCACGTGCTTTTCTATCTTTCACCAAACGAGTAAATAAACGCTTTCCTACTACTACTCCTTTTACTGAAGGAGGAACTTTTAATGAAGCATCTTTTACATCGCCGGCTTTATCTCCGAAGATAGCACGTAGCAGTTTTTCTTCGGGCGTCGGATCTGACTCTCCTTTAGGAGTAATTTTTCCAATTAAAATATCGCCTTCTTTTACTTCTGCTCCTACTCGAATAATACCGTTTTCATCCAAATCCTTCGTAGCATCGTTACTTACATTTGGAATATCGCGAGTCAATTCTTCAACACCTCGTTTGGTTTCGCGCACTTCTAATGTAAATTCTTCTACATGTACAGAAGTAAAAATATCTTCCCGTACTACTTTTTCAGAAATAACAATAGCATCCTCATAGTTATATCCTTTCCAAGGCATGAACGCAACCATCAAATTACGTCCTAAAGCTAATTCACCTCCTTGTGTAGCATAACCTTCACACAATACTTGGCCTTTTTTTACTTTTTCGCCTTTTTGGACTATCGGACGTAAATTTACAGCTGTGCTATGATTTGTACGTTGGTATTTCGTTAACACATACGTTTTTATATCATCGTCAAAACTTACCAAACGATCTTTTTCGTCACGAGAATGACGGATGACGATCTTGGTAGCATCTACAAATTCAACCACTCCGTCACCTACTGAGTTAAGCAGTACTCGAGAATCTTCTGCTACAGATTTTTCAATACCCGTACCTACAATAGGAATTTCAGGGTTCAATAATGGTACCGCCTGACGCATCATGTTCGATCCCATCAATGCACGGTTTGCATCATCATGTTCTAAGAACGGAATTAAAGAAGCGGCTATTGAAGCTATTTGATTTGATGCAATATCAATTAAATTGATTTCTTCGGGTGGTACAATCGGAAAATCCGCTAAGCTTCGAGCTTTTACTTTATCCGTTTTTATTGCTCCATCCTCGGCTTGTGTTGTATTTGCCTGTGCAACAATTTTGTTTTCTTCTTCTTCGGCAGTGAAATATATCGGTTCTTCTGTAATTTGTACTTTTCCATTTACCACTCGTTGATAAGGAGTTTCGATAAATCCTAAACGATTGATACGAGCATGCACACACAACGAAGAAATTAATCCGATATTCGGACCTTCCGGAGTTTCAATGGTACATAAACGACCATAGTGTGTATAGTGAACGTCACGAACCTCAAATCCGGCACGGTCTCGAGACAGACCTCCAGGACCTAACGCCGAAATACGACGCTTATGCGTAATTTCTGCTAAGGGGTTCGTTTGATCCATAAATTGTGATAACTGATTGGTTCCAAAGAACGAATTGATAACAGACGATAACGTTTTTGCATTAATCAAATCGGTTGGAGTAAACACTTCATTATCACGCACATTCATACGCTCACGAATGGTTCGAGCCATACGAGCCAAACCTACGCCAAATTGCGCATATAATTGTTCGCCAACAGTACGAACACGTCGATTGCTTAAGTGATCTATATCGTCCACTTCTGCTTTCGAATTGATAAGTTCAATTAAGTATTTTATAATGGAAGTGATGTCCTCTTTTGTAAGCACTCTTATATCGGAAGGCACGGTAAGATTCAATTTTGTATTGATTCTATAACGTCCTACATCACCTAAATCATAGCGTTTATCTGAGAAGAACAATTTTTCTATAATACCGCGAGCCGTTTCTTCATCCGGCGGTTCTGCACTTCTCAACTGACGATAGATATATTCAACAGCTTCCTTGGCATTGTTTGCTGTATCTTTCTGCAATGTATTAAAAATTACAGAATAATCTATAGAGTCACTTTTTTCGGTGTGTACTAATATTGTTTTAGCATCCAGTTCCAGTATTTTTTCCAGATGTTCTTCGGTAAGTTCTACTTCACGTTCAATAATTACCTCGGTACGTTCCATCGAAACCACTTCTCCGGTATCCTCGTCAACAAAATCTTCAATCCATGCATCCACAACTCGGGCTGCTAATTTTCTGCCTAGCAAACGTTTTAGGTTTGACCTGGAAACTTTCACTTCTTCGGCAAGATTGAAAATATCTAAAATATCTTTATCCGATTCAAAACCAATAGCTCTCAATAAGGTTGTAATCGGCAATTTTTTCTTACGATCGATATAAGCATACATCACATTGTTTATATCGGTAGTAAACTCCATCCAAGAACCCTTGAACGGAATAATACGAGCAGAGTACAGTTGTGTTCCGTTCGAGTGAAATGAAGTACCAAAGAAAACACCAGGTGAACGATGCAATTGAGATACTACAACACGTTCGGCTCCATTAATAACAAATGTAGCCTTGGGAGTCATGTAAGGAATCATCCCCAAATACACGTCTTGTACAATAGTCTCAAAATCTTCATGTTCCGGATCCGTGCAGTATAATTTCAATTTTGCTTTTAAAGGTACACTATAAGTTAAGCCCCTTTCAATACACTCTTCTATGGTATAACGAGGTGGGTCGATAAAATAATCAAGAAATTCTAATACGAAATTATTTCGTGCATCCGAGATAGGAAAGTTCTCATTAAAAACTTTGAAAAGTCCTTCATTAATACGATTATCTGGGTTGGTTTCTATTTGGAAAAAATCTTTAAAAGATTTCAACTGGATATCCAAGAAATCAGGATAATCAAATTTGCGAACAGATGCAAAATTTACTACAGTGGGGTTATTTTTTGCCAAGGTTTTTATCTTTTAAGGTTTAAGAAACTACAAACTAAATTAAACAACAATAAGGAATAGGCTTTCCGATGATATCGGAAGCCCTATTCCTTAGAAAAGACAAATAATCTTATATTATTTGATTTCAACTTCTGCGCCAGCTTCTTCTAAAGATTTTTTCAAAGCTTCAGCTTCATCTTTAGAAATACCTTCTTTCAAAGGTTTTGGAGCTGCGTCTACTAATTCTTTAGCTTCTTTCAAGCCTAAACTAGCTAAATCTTTAACCAATTTTACAACAGCTAATTTTTGAGCACCAGCAGCTTTTAAGATAACATCAAAAGATGTTTTTTCTTCTTCTGCAGCAGCGCCAGCACCAGCAACA
>CAYYUE010000029.1:0-16661 GCA_964474745.1 uncultured Bacteroidaceae bacterium
ATCTATTTGGCATCATGTTTTGTATTAAGAAAACAAAAATTATGGAAAGGGAAAATTTCAACTTATTTGTATTGCAAATTTGTTGAAACAAATACAAAAAAAATATAAAATCGATAGGTCTTGACCTGAAAAAACAAAAGATTTTTTTGCCATATCTGCATCCATGTCTTGTATAGAGTCAAGCTTATTGTTTAAAGTCGAACGAAAATCTAATTAAAAAAAATGAAATTTATTTTAAATGATATCATGATAAATTTTTCATTTTATTATTGTTTTAATGAATACACAAATGCCTTCTGTCATTTACACGAACAGATGCAGTAGGGCATTATAAATAATTCACTAATAGTAAAAATACATTTACAATATGCCCCAAAACAAATTTGCTTTAGCTCGCTATCGCTTGATTGATGAATTATTGAGAAAACGGGAATGCGTAAAAACAATGGAAATTGTAGAGACCTGTCAGGATCAATTAGGATTTAAGGTAACCGCGCGTACCATTCAAATGGATATGGATGCACTTCAAAACGATCCTTTTTTGGGTTGTTTTTTACCTATATGCTATTGCAACCGGCGAAAGGCTTATTATTATTCGGAGGAACCCGGCGAAATTTTTTTAGCGTTGCGCTTATCTGAAGAAGAATTTGCTCTGTTGCAAAAACTTAAAGAATTTTTGCATGATAAAATGCCGGAGGATCATTTTCAATTGTACTGTTCTTTTCTTCGTAAAATCCTGAATTATTGCAATAACTAAATCAGGGTTTGGTTTTTCCATATCCTATGCTTTTGAATACAGGAATAATGAAAACCAGTACCAACGGAAGAAATAACAGCAGGTTTTTGTTTTCGCCGTTGAGGTTGAGTACATCTTCGCGCGACATGGCTTCTATCATGGACAACAGTAGTATTATCGTTTCAAAAACCACCATAAGGATCAGGAGGAACAGGTAATCGCGGTTTTTGTTCAGGTAGTACGAAAATGCCGGAATTGACCAATATAAAATGAACAAGACTATCGAAAAAACGACGATTCCGCAAAACCCGAAAAAATAACTTTCCCAATTGTTTTCGGCATAGTCGGCATGAATAAGTTTTGTTGTCTCGTTTTTGTTAAAAACAACATCGGTAGAGGTTGGAAAATCATTGATGAAGAATCGTGCAAGGTGAAACTGGTTCATGATTTTGGCAAATACGGATAGGTTTTGAGCGTCTTTTACGGTAACGACACCGGAGATGGAACCATTGTTTTTTATTAGAAATATACTGTCGGCCATACCTGATAGGGCGTACAGGTGGTCCTTGTTTTTTCCGCCTAATTCGTCATCGAACGAAAAATATAACCTGATCCCTCTGATGCTTGGGGCGCCAATACTGTCAATGACCAAACTTACCGATTTAGCAAATTGTGCCATGGCTCGTTTTTCACGGAATTGAAATTCGGTAAAATCAAAATGAATACCGTTGATTTGCCGTTCCCGGCTGTTCAACGAATCGACATACAGAAACAAGGCGTTTATGGCTTTATCAATCAAGTGGGGCGAAGTGATGAAATAGTCGATGTTCAGGCTATTGCCGCAACAGAACAAAACATCGTAATTTTTTACTTTTACCGAATCGGATGTCTTGACATTGTTTTTTACAATTCCTTCGGTGTCGAAGGTAAAAATACTAGAAATCATTCTTTTGTTGTCAAACCCGGGTTCGTTTTTTAATAGGGGTATAAAATGATTCAGATACACCATTTCGGAAGAAATCCGTTTCGAAGTATCTTGTTTTTCTTTCTGCAAGAGAAATTGTTTGGCAAATGCATCGAAACTCATGCCGAAAGTACGGGTAATATCGCTGAGCGACGAAATATAAATCGTATCGCGAATAAAAAAGATCATGCTGTCGCAATGTTTTGCAGGTTCGCAAAAACATTCGAAAGGCTGTCCGCAATCCTTACACACAATTTGCGCATTTGATTGCGCGTAAAACAAAACAGATAAAAGTAATAAAGCGATTTTCTTATTCATCATAACTTCTTGTTTTTATTTTCTACAAAAAAGTAAAGAACACTCGATTTTCATCTATGTTAATAAAAAATAAGTACGGTGGCCATCAACATCATTCCAAAAATAACCGCCCAGAAGAATTTCTTCAAACTTTTATCTGCCCATTGGTAGTATTGCTTGATTTTCGAATTGGTTTCAACGTGGAACGAGGTAACCGTTATCACCAACAATAATAAGTAGGTGAAAAAGTAGCAGTACTCGAGGTACATGATGCTATCGGACATAATGGTTTCGCGAAGGTTGATATGGTCGAATACCAGTACGAAAAACAAACCGGAACAGCCGATAATGTTGTTGAATCCGTCGTCGTCGTCGCGCACAAACAAAATGGTGAACAGCAATACCAATACCACCAGTAAGGGAATGATTTTACAAACCACTATGTCGATAAACTTTCGGGAAATGTCGATATTAAACATCAATTCCGGAAAACGGTTGGAGCCGATAATTTCGGCGTTTCCGAAATCGCACAGGTACGATTCCAGGCTATAGGAAAAAAATGTACTATACACGTTCCATCCGTTGATGTAAAAATTGTTTGCCAATCCGGGGCAAACGTCGGGATACAATTGTTTGTAGGCGTTCAGGTCCGGAGTAAGCAAGGTGTTATCGTCCAATCCGGTAGACCATATCGGCAGTACAATGTTGTTTTTCCCGAAAGGGTATAATGCATACGAAAGATGCTGGGTGATTTCGATATCGAATTTCCAACGATAAAGGATTCCGGCTTCGCCTTCAAGCAGAATGGGAAGGGAATCGACAAGTTCGTACGTGTTTACCGTGGAGCCCGGAAAAATAACACCGGCCTTATCATAATCGCTCAAATGGTATGTATTGAGCAATTCTTTCGAGTGAGGCACGTCGGCAGTAAGAAATTTCTGCCAGCAAAAGCCGGTCATTTTCAATTCGTAGGAACTTAAAAACTGCAAGCTATTCAAATATATCCCGGTAGGGATAATTTTTACCGGTTCGCTTTGCGTTTCGCACGATTCGTTCCGGTAGTTATCCAGAAAAATATTCAGACTTTGAATATCCACAATTCTGGTCGGGTCCCATTTATTATAAATCTTTTGGTTATCCAAAAATGTTTGATTTTCCTTCGCTATTTTTATTTGCTCGAAGTTGGTATTGTTTTCCGTCAGAACGCTTGTCTTCTTGTGGAACGGATACCGGTTGTACGCCCCGATAATCATGGCAATGCCTACAAAAAACAGCAAGGGGAAAGCCGCATAGTAGTAAACGGAGTACTGGAATTTCGAAATCTCGTTGCCCATAAAAGTCAACAAAATCAACACAAAAAATAATGCGTAAAGGATTAAACGGATATAACTTTGTTTCATCGCTTTGTGATACGTTGCCGATTCGAGCGAGTATCCGTTGTAAACCGAAAGCCCAAAAAACCACGAGGTTTCCTTAAGGGGATGGAATACTTCGTTGCAGATTTTTTGAGTAACGGTGTTGACGTGGATATAATCTTTTGAAAAAAGTTTCCCTAATTTTATGTCATCACTCATTTCAAGCAAAGTCAGGTCATCGTTTTCTTTTGCCAATTCGCGCAACGAACGTACTTCGTCCAGGGGATGCGCCACAAAATGGGTCGATGAATCCATGATGTAGGGTAATCCGTAGCGGCTCAAACCCATGTGGTGTATGCGTTTGTAAAAAAGCGACGTTCTGTAGATAACGGCTACCATGCCTTTTTTGCGTCCGTTTTCGGGATAAATGGGCACACAACAAGCGATAATCCTTGTTCCCAACAAATCGTCGTATACAGGCCCCCGCCAAATAGCGGTATCCTTTTTCAGGGTTTCGGTATACCATTTTTTATACAGTCCGGTGTTTTCAAGGGTATAAAAATCATCTATTTCGGAGTACATAAATTCTTTTTCCTTCTCCATTACGATGGCATAACTTTCGGAACGGTTTCCATTCCCGACATTTTCGAGGGCAAAAAACAATCCGTCGATAGGATACCGGCTACAGTATTTTTTCATCAATTCTTTGATGTACTTTTTGTTTAAAGAATCCGGTTCCGACAATCCAGTTGAAATGTTGCCCGATAGCATTCTTGCCATCCGGAACGTCGTGTCGAGCCGCTCGGCGGCATTTTTCAACTTATCGCGGGCCGCTTCTTCAAAATGGATGTCGCGGGCTTTGGCGAAAAAACGGTATTCCTGTAGAAAGAAAGCGGCAACGGCTATCCATAGTGCTATCGCAATAGTTCTGTTTATCCAATTCTTTTTCATAGGTTCGGAGTGGGTATTGTTTTTATTATGGAACATTATATTTTAAGGAAGGCACAATCCGATTCCGGCTACAAAAAACATTTTTTCTGCTGCGGGATTATATTGCAACACCAGCAGAAAATCCAAGTGAACTGTTTTGTTTAGATAAAATTCTTTGTTGGCGGCCACACTTAGTTTGGTAAATGCAAATTGATCGGTATCCAGCATTTGGTTTTTCCACGGCGTGAAGCCTACCGCAAATTCAAAATTCAGTGCGGGAAGTTCCAACAGGTAACTTGCTTCGGCGTACGACGAATAGTTTTCGGGGCTTTCTTCTCCATAGAATACAGTGTTCCAGGCTAGTGTGAGCGGGAACTTCGGAAAGGAGTACAGCAGGTTTCCTTCCAGCGAATGCCCTTTGGAATAAGGCGTTTCCAATTCACCCGACCAATAATCGGTAATGCCGGCCTCGAAACCGAAGAAGGCGTATTTCAACGAGAAATCCACTTCGTGTCCGGTAGCTTGAAAATCGGCGCTGCCCCAAGCATTGAGCGAAACGTTTTTGTATGTACCCGTCAACGAAGGCTGTATGCTTGCCCCCGACAGGTAACATCCGCGCCAGATGTATTGGCTCACCACATCGACACGGGCTTCGGCATTAAAATTGGATGTTTCGTCTTGTGCATACAGGTTGCCGGCAAAAAGAAAAAAGCCTGCCGCCGAAAGCAACATTTTTTTGAGTAATGATGAAAAAATAATCGTGTTCATAAATGTTTGTTGTTGATACATTGTTGTTCTATTTAAATTAATTTTCCTTCTTTCAATTGTTCCCGTTTCAAAGCCTCTTTCAAGATGTCAGATGTCAGTTGGGGCGGATTATTACCGTATAGCTTGATGGCGCAATATTGGATGACATTCACCATGCTTCCGCCGGAGAGTTTGTATTCCGAAGCTTCGTGCAACAAATCGCCCTGCCTGTTTTCGAGCCATTCCGCAGGCAGCATCTTTTGCCAAAGCCGGTACCGCAACTGTTGGTCGGGCATCGGGAAATAGAGTGCGGATTGGAAACGGCGAAAAAATGCCTCATCGATATTTTCTTTGAGATTGGTGGCCAGAATGACCATGCCGGGGAAATCTTCGATGCGTTGCAGCAGATAGGCGACTTCCTGATTGGCGTGCCGGTCGTTGGACGATTGGGCTTCGGTGCGTTGCCCGAACAAGGCATCGGCTTCGTCGAAAAAGAGAATCCAATGTTGGTGTTCCGCTTTGTCGAAAATCTTGGCCAGGTTCTTTTCCGTTTCTCCGATGTATTTGGACACGATCATCGACAAATCCACACGGTACACATCCATCGCATTTTGTTTGCCGAGCAAAGTCGCCGTCAAGGTTTTTCCCGTGCCCGGCGGTCCGTAAAACAAACAACGGTAACCAGGTTTGATCATACGGCCGAGCTGCCAGCTTTCGCGGATCTCGTGCTGGTGTTGCATCCAACAGATGATATCGTCAATTTCTTCCCGCAGGTTGTAAGGCAACACCAAATCGTCCCAGTTCAAGGGTGTGGTAATCCGTTTGGCAGGAAAGTTTGCGCTGTATTCAGGCTGATAGTCGCCACGGTTCAACACCTTTGCCAAAAACTCGTCGGACACCACCAACCGCCCGCTTAAAAACGGTTCGCCTTCGCCCTGTCCTTCCAAATGCAGGATGTTGTTTTTGTAAAACCAATGACTTTTGCTTAGAAGTCGAATGACTTCTTCCCGTTTTTCAGGATGTCCGACAGAGAGAAGAAAGACTGCCGTTTCTCCCGTAGGTAAAAAACCGCCATGCGACACGCCTTTCCATCCGCCGAACTCGGTATAGGGGCGGTCGAGGTCTTTGTTTTGGATAAAAAACAGATCCAAGGTCTGTGGATTGAGGTGGGGCATGAGGGCCAATAACAAAACGATTTGTTCCTCCATTGTCGGCTGTATTCCATGGGGTAACCCATCAGGCATTGAGAATGAAAAATTCGAAATGGGTTTCTCATTCTTCATTGCCCATTCTTCATGATGCTCAAAGTAGTTTGAGAAAACCGCGTGAAGAAAGGTTTGAAATTGTTGAATGGGTTGAGTCATATTTTATCAATAGTTTACTATCTAATTTCCAGTTTGTATGATATTTATTATTTGTTGTAAAGCTATGAAGCGTGTAGTTTAATGCGACGTAGCGAAGACGCAACGCCGAAAGAGGGATCAAATTTTCGAATTCTTTATTAATCATCAATTCTTTGCCATAAATTCTGTGTTCCTTGTACAGCATTTTGAAATTGGGCTCTTGTTAATTGTTGCCCTATTGCAGGCTCAATACTATAATGTTGCCCATGGTCATTTCTAGCTACTAAAGTTGCAGGTAATTGTACATCATTTATACTCCAAATCCAACGAAAATATTGTGAATTTGAATCTGCCGTTTGATGAGCACCATGTGGATTCTGATAATGAGAACTTATAGTAAAAGGAGGAATATTTATTCTAGGACTTGCTGTTGACATTCCTCCACTTTGAGGATTAACAAAACCAAGAGGATTATCGGTACCTTCACTATTTCTAACACCTAATTGAAATCCATTCGTATTTCCTAAGATTGGTGAATTTCCACCTGGTACATCTGCTTGCATTCCTCTAAATAATGTAGCCATTTGTATAATCCTCTGCTGTTGAGTGGATGACTTATACTTTTGTAGAACCTTTTTTACGCTTGCTTGTTTTGTAGCGTGAATTTTTCTTTCTATTGTATGTGATACGGTTTCGGGTTGATTGATTTGTGTTTTCATTATTTATAAATTAAAATAGATTTTATAAAAAAATGTTTTTTTCAGCGTTCAGCGTAGTCTCCTGACTACGCTACGTTAAAACAAAAGCTCCTATTTTTGAAATTAGCTTATTATTCGATATTCCGATTTTCATTTCTATTTTATAGTTTTCCAACGGATACTTGCTTTTACAATCTCCAACACGGCTTCTCTTTCGGCATAATTGCGTGCGCTTGAGTACAGATAATCTTCCGGTTTGTCCACAATTCCGGCACGTACAGGATTGTTATGAATATAGGTTATTTTTTGCTCCATAAATTTGTTTGAATAGATATGTTCTGCATGGTTTTCGTGTGTCCAAACCTGATATTGTTCGTTGCGTTTGTGCTTTTTTGCCGAAAATTCAAACAGATTCAACATCCAGTCGCGCCTGCTTTCTTGCCCTTCTTTGATAGCTGACAGAATTTGTTTGGCTGTGAAACTTTTAAACTCTTTGATGGTATCGCTGAGTTTTGCTATATTGCTTCGCATCACTATATGAAAATAGTTACTCATGACGACATAAGCATAGATCTCCAACCCTTTCTTTTCCTGACTGAAACGCAAACTGTCTATGACTATATCGCGGTACGTTTTTCGTGTAAAAATATCTATCCAGTTCACTATCTGAAAGGTTAAAAAATACGGTACATCTTGTTCTTTAATTTGATATCCTGTACTCATCTGATTCCTTTTTGGTTTCTTTCTATCGTTTTCTGTTCGGTTTTTACAAACTAGCGTAGCGTCCTCGCTACGCCGAACGGGGAGTCTCCTGACTACGCTACGTTAAAACAAAGCTCCTATTTTTGTAATTCGTTTGTTATTCAATATTCTCATTGAAAAATATTTCACTCCCACTTCCAATGATTAATGCTAATTTGCATGTACTTTTCCAATTTGTTATTCCTTCTTTATAAGCATTCGATAAACGATTCAACCATCTTGTTTTTTGTCCTTTTAATACACTCGTGTTCATCTCTTTTAGATGTTTATAAGCTTCGCTACCTTTGGATATATGTATTTTTGCAATTAATGTGATGCCATCATATTGTCCTGCCCTTATTCCTTCTGTCAATTGCGACAAAGCATTGTTAAGATTATCATTAATCTGAGAAAATCCACCTGAAACAATTTTATTTTCACCTGCAATTGCAATAGATTTATCCGAATTATACCCTATTCCATCAGCTTCTAAAGTATCACTAATTCCAAATCCGATAAGTGAGGCATCAGTTATATTACTTCCACTACTCACCAAATCTTTTACAAGGTTCCATTCATCCAGCTTTCTGTTTGCAGCCCAATAAGTATCCTTTCCCCATTCCTCAGATCCATAAAGAACATCATCTACACCTGTACCATTCGGCAAATTGCTTATTTCTATGTCTTTTGATATTTTGTTTACTTCATTTGTTAAATATTGGAGTCCATCTGGAACTTTAAATAATTGTACCGCATTTGTACGGTTTTGCTCAGCTTTTCCCCCCATCACATCCGCTTCCTTTTCCAAGCCTTCATTATCATTAATATTTACCCCTTGTAGTTGCGTGGTGGGCTGTACGCGTTCCTGCATTTGCTGCACGACGTGCCAGGCTTCGTGTGGTAGGTGTTGCTCTTGTCCGGGGGCAACGTGAATGTCGGTACCTTGAGTATAAGCCAGCGCTTGCAGTTGGGCGGGTTTGGGGGAATTGTAATGTACGCGCACGGCGTCCAGACTGTAGCCGGAGAGGTTCTCCACGCCAGATTTGAGTTGGTCGGGCAGGCCGGTTTTGTTTTCCGCCTTTTGTTGTACGGGTTCATCTTCGTCATCTATCGTTTCTCGCTGAGCGGTTTCAAACTTCCCTTGCAATAATTCGTCTTCTTCGGGTAGTTCCTCCCGTTGTGCGGTTGCGAATTTTCCTTGCAAGAGTTCCTCTTCCTCCGGTAACGATTCACGTTGGGTAATTTCTCCTCCTTGAGAAGGGGTAGGGGAGCGTTTCTGCAAGATCCGTTGCACGTTGGTTTGATTAGCCGCGCGGGTTTTGCTTTGTATCGTATGCGATACGGCTTGCGGTTGTTTGATTTGTGTTTTCATAATCACCTCCATTTTACTTGTACCATTTTTTTCATCCAAGAATATTTGATTGTTTTAAAATTCCAGGGACAGCTATCCAGTAACAGGTCATAGGCTTTTTCCTGTACGGTGAGCAGGTAATAATCCTCTTTTTCTTCGAGTTTGCCTTCGCGTTGCAAAAATGCTTCGCGCAGCCCGCCGATAGAGGTTGTGCTGAGTTTGGGCCAGTTTTGTAAAGCCCCTTTCAGCATCCCTTCAACGGTTTCTTTTTCTTTATCGGTCAAATCGGCGTTTTTAGGAATGGGCACGCCGGTGTCGAAAGCGGTTAACAGTTTGTTTAAGGTCATTTCGTGTTCGGGAAATTCCGTGTGTCCGAACACGGCATATTGCAATAAAAACAGGGCGCGGATTTGAACATCCCGGTTCTTGAATGTAGTATTCTGTTCCACAAAGTTCATCATGCCGAACAACCGTGAGAAATAGGGAGAAAGCAGCACCATTCCGGCGTTGTTCACGAATTGAGGGTAGAGAATGGAAAGCGTAGAATTTTCTTTGTCCGGTATTGCTAATTCTTCATGGTTTATTTTTTCTGTTTTCATGGGTTTTTGGTTTAATGCTATATTTTCTTTTATGATGGAAGTTTTCTTTTCTCCACTTATTGCTAATTTGTTCATCACCAATTCTCGTTGTGGTTTGCCGAGTGGCTTGGTCAGTATTTCAAGTAATTGTTCCCATATCTCAACTTGGCTTAGTGCATGATAACGAGTAGCGGTTTGCAACAGAAATTGCAATATCGTTGTATTGCTTACGGATAATCGGTAGTTGGTTTTCAGAAATTTCCGCAACTGCGGCAAGCGTGCCATTATTCCGGCGATATAGGTTATGAATGCTGTTTGCCGGCTTAGCCTTTCGAACCATACCCGCTCCTCTTCGCTAACGGGGTGTTGCAGCAGGTATTTCTGAATAAGGGCGGCACTGGTTTTTTCGACGGTTGATTTCTTCGTTTTTTGTGCGTTATATAATTCGTTTAAAATTTTCACTATTTCGTTGCAGGCAGGTGTGGGAGCAAAGCCGCTACCACTGCAAAACCACGACAATACATCCTGCATAGCCAGATTGTAGTGTGAGGCTAATTTGGCAAGTGTGCGTTCTATAAATTGTTTTTTATTGAAGGCCGCTTTTTGCGATTCGAATAGTATTTCGAAAACGAATTTCCATTTGAGATGATGGAAATTTCCGGAAGTTTTCCCCTGTAATCCTCCTTTTTCGTGATAGTGCCCCAACGCTTGTACATAGATTGTGATGAATTTTTCTTCTACCGGAAAGAGCGTTTTCAGGATATTGAATTTATCGGTTTCTTTGGAACTATGTAACGCAATGTATATCCAATGTTCTTTTTCTTCGTGAAAAAGTTCGGTTAATAAGGTGTGCAGCTCGAACGGCAAATGTATGACCGCCTCGGCAGTTTGAAAATACGCCAGCAAATCGGCATAGTTCAGATTGTAATGCGCCACCATGCGTTGCAGGGTTTGCTCTACAAAATAACGGCGGCTAAACGAATGCTCCGATAACTGCGCCAAAACAGTGAAAATAAACCGCCATTTCAATGTACGAAATTCACCGCTTGTTTGGCCTTCCAAAAATCCTTTTTCATGAGCCGCGTCCAGTTGCTTGGCGTAAGTAATGATAAATTCGCTGTTGTTGGGAACGTATTTTCTGACCCACTCGTAATGTTCTTGCTCTGAAAAGGAGGAATCAAGAGTTGGAAATGGTAAATCTTCCGAGGTTGTATCTATTGCTGGTGTTGCATTCTTACTTCTTACTTTATATAGTTCTTCGATGATTTTTTTGAGTGGATTGTCAAACCAACCCAAGCATACAGGGTTTTCGTATATAGAGGCAAGCAATTCAAAAAATGCCAGATTGTAATGGGCTGCAACTTGTTTGAATACGTTTTCCACAAAATATTTCCGGTTGAATGTAGCACCTTTGTTTTCGAGCAACAAGGGGAACATAAGCTGCCATTTAATTGAGTTGAGAGTGGAAAATTGAAAATTGAGCGTTTTTTCGCTTTCCATTGTGTCAATTGATTTGGCGGTTTCGATGATAAATTGGCTGTCGTGGGGAATAACCACTTCCACCAAACGATAGATGTCTTCTTCTTTTAAAGGTTGTAAAAAAATCCGGGACGAATCGGGACGGGACAGAATCCGTATCAACGATTCTTTAGTCTGTTCGGTTATACCTTTTTTGATTTCTTTTTGCAACAATCCGCAGATGGTTTTATAAAACTTGGCCGCACTGAAAGCCGAACGGTCGAATTGCTTTTCGGATAATTCGTTTCGTAATTCTTTCAGCAGCTTAAACAGGTCGGAAGGAATGATCAACGATCTCGTAAAACTTTCCAAATCACGGGTAATGATTTCGAGCAATCGGTCGTACGAGAGGTTGTTTTTTGCAGATAATCGTAAAATAGTTAGACTCAGGAATGCTTTTTTGTCGAAATACGAACTTCGGTTGTTGAGCAAATAGGTGTACACCAGCAACCAAACCGTGTTCCGGTAAGCCGTTTCCGGTAATTCAGGCTGTTCGAGCTGTTTGTATTTGGCATGCAATACATGTACATACGAGCAAATGAAACCTGAATTTGCCGGTTCTAACAACTGAACGCCTTTTTCCAGTTCCAGGTCGTTCAATTGATACACCAAGCGTTCCTGCAATGAAGTATAATGTCCGTAGTTTAGTAAGAACTGTTTCAGCCGTTGGTTTTCATTTCGTAGGATGGAAAGAAATAGGTGCGAAATGTTTTTGTATTCGGCAGGCGTATTCCAGGGTAGGGTTCCATGCAATAGAAATGCTTCGAGAATTAAAAATTGAAAGTTGAGAGTTGAAAATGTTTGCCCCGTTGAGAATTCAATATCAGAATGTGTATATTGAAAATGCTCTTTTCGGGTTTGAATGTGTTTTCCATTTTCCATACGCCATTGAAGGACGGCTTCTTCCAGTTTTTCCCGTACACGCAAAGGAAACTGTCGATCAAAATCTTGTTCCGGTATATTTCCCAAATCCAATTCCAACCTATCGATATGTATTTCCAATTCCTCAGCATTCATTTCTAATTTCCCCAAGACTTCATCGGCAATGCGTTCGAAATTCGCGGCAAAAAAACTGTCCCAACGGGCATACAGTTCGCTGGCAAAAGTTTCGTTTTGCATTTGAAAGTTGAATTGTATGGTGCCAATTTGATTCATTTTGTTAGCGTATTTTCAGCTCCAACAGGTTTCCAAAACCTGTTAGGTTTCTTTATGTTTAGTTATTTATGTTGATCTGCTTGCTTAATGCTTTTGAAGCCAATTGTATCCACTCCTTACGTTGCGAAGCCAAGGCTTCTCGCCATTCGTAATATATTTTCTCGAAATCGTACATTTTTCCGGCATCCAACCAGTGGAAGCGGATCTCCAAGTGGGCAGGAAGCCTTTCACATAAAAGGGTTTCATATTCTTTTTTGGTGAATGAGAACTTTGCCCAATACGGAATTACGATTGTCAATACGTTGTGATCGCCATCGGAGTCATTTAATAAAATATGTTCCACTAAATAAATTTGTTGCGACCTTTCCCTGAGCATTTTCAGGAATTGCCAAAGCAGGTTGGCGGTTTCAATAAGCGTTTGTTTATCGTCGAAAAACCCTAAGTTAAGCCATTGCCGTTTGCCCGGAATTTTAAAAATCAGCAAATATCCGTTGGCTTTGTGCCAGTCTGCTATTTTGTAATGGATCGGGGTTGCTCCTTCAAGCAAAAAGCTTTCGAACAACAGCTGGTGACGGAAAAAATGGATTCGGTATTGAAGTGTATGAAACTGTTCGTCGTTGTAAACGCAGGATTGTTCCGGTATGGGTTCTATTTCATAATCAAAAAGCTGGTGTTCGACGTAGTCGGTAATGAATTCCACATTCAGGTGTTTGTATTCTCTGAAAAATTCTTCGTCGTTCAACAAGCGAAGATGATACCTGCTAAAGAGGTTGATGATCGATGTTTCTTCGGATTTTGCACCGCTGATGGCCGATAAAAATTGCTGGATGCCGGAACTGTTTTTTCCCGTTTCACTCTTTCCCAAAATATTGAACGAACGGAAACGGTTGGCATTCAGTTGCGGAAACTGTCGAATCAGCTCCGCCCGTTTCTGATTGGCAACCGACAAATTGGGTTCGTTGACAAAAAAAGACCGTGTATCTTCTCCATAAAGGGTATCCAGTATATCCAGATAGTGTGATTTCTGAATGTGTAGAAACGCTTCGTTATAGGCGTTACTTTTATTGAATCGTTCACGGTCCATGAGCTTTTCCATATCGTTTAGTTCAACTTCGGGAAACTGAGTTGATGGAATATTACCGGATAACTCCAATAACCGGGGAAGGTTTTTGACTTGCTGTTTCGCATTGGCCAGCAAGTAATCGAAAATCAGCAGATAGGCTTGCAATTGCCGGATTTTGGCTTGTGTTTCTTCACTGGCATCCGCCGGTATTCCTTTTTCGTTGATGCCATAGCAGTCAGGGAAATGGTTTTGAATGGAGTAATGTTCCGTCGAAAAAGCGGGATCGGCAACCGAGGTGTCCGCAAAGGTTTCGTATTCAGGAAAATCGTCCACATAGGCTTCACGACGATGGTTTTCTATGTGCGGTTTTACGCTTACGTTCTGAAGTGTTTCACAAAGATTTCGATTGGCATGGTATAATAAGGAGCATTGCGTAGCCACAGAGGAGGTATTTTTTTCGTTGTTTCCAGTTTCCAATTTGCCTGCCTCGATACCTACTTCTATCAGATATCGACAGTTGGGCAATAAGGTAACACGGCAGGCTTTAATTTCGCTGATATTTTCCAGGATCAGTTTTTCATAGTCGGCAGGAGTGACAATGGAGGGGGAAAAAATTTCTTCGGCTGGGAAAATCCCAAATCGTGCCAAAGTGAGGCTTTCATTATTCGTTCGTAAATACGATTTGAACGGAAATTCCAATGAATATTGCAATTCCAGCAATGCATAATGCAATATATCCAGAATGGTAACACCCGGGTCGTGTTCGTTGAAATCCGTCCAACGGTTTCCACATAATTCCTGTATCCGTGCAAAAGCTTGATCTTGCAGGATTTTGTAAGGTGAGGATGTTATGTCGCGGCGGGCAATCATTTTAGTGGAGAATAATTTTTATTTTTACTATTTTCATTGTATTGTAATATAATCTTCGTATTTCGGGAATTCAGTAAGGCCGCAACCCAAAGCCGCCGCCTGGCTACCTCATTTTAAACAAAGAGCCTATGTGGTATTGAATCTTTGCATCGTTCCCATATTTCAAAATTGTTTTCATTTGTAGTTTGCCGGCGTGTTTTTCGGTTTTCAATTTTTTCCAACGCAAACAAATTTTATTGCCATACGAACCATAGTATGAAACCATTTTCCTAATTTTGGAATGCCGGCCAAAACAAACGGTGGCGTTGGCTACCAAAATGGCATGTTTTCCAGAGCCTTCAATACTTACCGAAGCAACTATTTCCAAGGCCTGACAGCCCATCCAAGCTTTTGTAATACGATTTCCTTCCAAATCTAATTCTTCCAAATCGTGCCACCGGCCGTCAGCCGGAACTTCACCTTGCAACAACGAGCCTTGTCGAACCGGCATTTGCAGCGTTCCTTGTAATAAAATCTCTTTTTCTTTTTCACCTAATGCTACCGAACCGTCTGTTCTCAGTGTGAGCAAAGGTGTTTTTTTTTCGTTTTCGATTTTCTTTATCAGTAAACTACCGCTTGTTTTTTCAATGGCTATTTCCCATTGCGGCGCCGAATCGACAGCTTCTCTAAAGAACGAAATCAATGTTTCCTTTTCGAATAAAGGCGATATTTCTATCCCCGTTTCCGGTTCTTTCGAAAAACCGTCATCGAGAATATTCAGCGAAGAATCGACCAAATCCATAAACTCTTGTTCAGAAGGCCTATTCCCTTTCTTAAAATAGTTTTTCAGCGTTTCACGGTTTCTTTTGGCCATATTACAAAGTTTTCGTTAATTTCCATTTCGTCCACGCCAAAGCGATCCATTGTATTTTTTATCCAGTGTTCCTTCGCGGGAACCAGCACCGCATGAGGCTGTAGTGGTTTTATCGGTTCATCAATATTGTTTTCACTGCTATATTCCTTGACAGTAAACTGTTGGTTTGCTTGCGGCGAAAGTTGTATCACTGTTATGGAATGGATATTCTTCAGTAATTTTATTTTTTTTATCTGTTCCATCAAATCGCGAATGCTAAATGAGTAATCGAAATCGGGGGTCAAGGCTTGCCGTTGCCAAGGGGCAATGATACGGTTGACAACTTGTGTTACTCGGCTGCGAACATAGGCGCGGTTGTAAGATAATTTTTCGTAATCGACTATGCAACGCACCATAATTTCCTCATAAACGGGATTGATGGCATCGATACTCACATTACCGGATATCCTTTTCTGAAAAAATGCTTCTACTTTCAACAGCAATTGAGGCGAAGCTTTGGGTTGTAACATATCTTCGTCACAAGTGGGAAAAGGAACGATGATTACTGAAACAATCGTTTTTTCGGATTTCTTATTTTTACAACTATGCGACAGGCATTTTGCTTTCCGTATTTCGGGAAAAGCCTGTAAGATTAATCGTTCATAATCTCTTTTCGTAACTGCCCGCCCGCGATGGCTCACGTATTCGGAAACTCGTTTGAGTTTTGCTTGTTGGCTTTCTTTTTCCGTTCCTTTTGAAAAAGGCATTATTTGTTTGATTTTTGAAATACCTGCCAGTGATTTGGTTGCCGAGTCAATCATAAAATCGGACGGACGGTTCCATTCCGTTTGCGTGTGTTCGCGTATCAATTTGGCGGCGTTTGTATATATTTTTTTGACAGAAGCTACCGAAGCGGCATTTTTTATAATTCCGGCGCAAAGCCACAATAAACCATTTTCGTCTTTTTTTTCATTTTCACGGAATCCGGGAATATAAATCCGTACAAGTCCGTTCAACAATAGGTTTCGTGTGTAGTCTTTTAACGCGTCGTCGGGTAGGAGTTCCCACGTAAAACCGTTTCCCCAATACCACGAAACTATCGGAAATTCTTCTTGTGAAATTTCATTTTTATGCGGGTAAAAATCAAAGAAGAGGTTGATGTATTCGTCGCCCTTCACATTTTTCAACCCCAATAAAATATTAGCGTCGCTGGGCATCGAAAAGACAAATGGTAACGGTTTCAGTTCCTTGGAGGGATAGATGGGCATCGCTCCGAAAGGATACAGATGATATAAATGGTTTCCTGTGGTGGAACGCTCCTGTAAATTGATTTCGTCGTGCGAAGTGTAGGAAATTTTCAGGCGTTCAATCGTAGGCGAAATGGGCGGATTGGGCACTTGTACATGTTTCTTTTTCATCGCTTTTTCGAAAATACTATCTTGGAACAGTTGCCTGTATTTCTTTTCGCCGAAACCCATTGCCG
>CAYYUE010000030.1:0-16326 GCA_964474745.1 uncultured Bacteroidaceae bacterium
TTGATTTAAAAATAGTTATGTGATTTAAAAAATTTTGATTGTACTTTATATTCATAATAAAATAACAAAACATGATACTCCTTCAAGATATTAACAAAACTTACTTTGGTGCCCAACCATTACATGTATTAAAAGGAATCAACTTACACATAAAAAAAGGAGAATTGGTGTCCATTATGGGAGCTTCTGGATCGGGGAAATCTACTTTACTAAACATTTTAGGAATTTTAGATAATTATGATACCGGAAATTATTATTTGAATGGAGAATTGGCAAAAAATCTCTCAGAAAATAAGGCTGCAGAATTTCGAAATCAATACATTGGTTTTATCTTTCAGTCATTCAATTTAATACCTTTTAAAAATGCGATGGAAAATGTCGCCTTGCCATTATATTATCGTAATGTGGGACGTAAAAAACGAAATGCTATGGCATTGGAATACCTTGATAAATTTGGGTTAAAAGATTGGGCTATGCATTACCCGAACGAACTTTCCGGAGGGCAAAAACAACGTATATCCATTGCGAGAGCATTAATTACCAATCCTAAAATTATTCTCGCCGATGAACCTACCGGAGCATTAGATAGTAAAACATCTGCAGAAGTAATACAAATTTTAAGAGATGTAAATGCAACCGGTATTACCATGGTTATTGTAACTCATGAATCTGGAATTGCACAACGTACAAATAAAGTTATTCATTTAAAAGATGGTATTATTGAAAGCATCACGGAAAATAATCCAAATAATATAGATCTAACGAAGAACATTAAATAATTATATGTAAAGTATTGTTCTATATCTTAATATAAAAATAGGAAAGAAATAAACTATGTTTAACAGAGATGTTTGGAATGAAATATTTATAGCATTAAAACGGAATAAATTACGTACTGTTTTAACCGGATTCGCTATTTCGTGGGGAATTTTTATGCTTATATTGTTATTGGCAGCAGGAAACGGTTTAAAAAATGGGGTTTCGTCAAACTTTGAAGGGCGATTAAATAATACTTATACTATTTATTCCGGTTTTACCTCAAAACCCTATAAAGGTCATAAGGAAGGGCGTTCTATAGATTTAAACGACCAAGATTTGAATTTATTTGGGAACGGTTTCCCCCATGTTGATAAGATTTCTCCAAGTTTACAAAAATGGGGTATCGCGGCTAGCTATAAAAAAGAAACTTCTTCTATTTCCCTAAATGGAGTTTACCCTATTTTAAAAGATATTAATTCCATAAAAATGATAAATGGACGTTTTATTAACGATCAAGATATCGCAGAAGAACGAAAAGTAATTGTTATTGACGAATCATTGAAAACACAATTGTTCCCATCCGAAGAAGCTACTGGCAAATATATGCAAGTGAAAGGCATTCCATTTTTGGTAGTTGGTATATATAAAGGAGATAGTTGGGGAGGAAATAGTATGTCATTTGTTCCATTTTCTTGGGCAAAAAAAATTTTTAATGAAGTAGAGTTTAGTCGCTTTTCTTTCACGACTAAAGGATTGGAAACAGATGAACAAAATGAAGCATATAGGGAAATGTTGAAACAAGCCCTATGTCGCATCCATGAAGTTGATCCAGATGATGAACGTGCTTTTTATATAAAAAGTTCAGCTCAGAATGCGAAGGAAACAAATATGATTTTCAATGCAATACAAATGTTTATTTGGTTTATTGGTATAGCTATGCTTATATCAGGAGTTGTAGGGGTGAGTAATATTATGTTGATAACAGTAAAGGAACGGACTAATGAAATTGGAATTCGAAAAGCGCTGGGAGCAAAGCCTCGTACCATTTTGCAATCAATAGTACTGGAATCGTTATTGATAACTACAATTTTTGGATACATGGGAATGTTTACAGGAATTCTTTTTACAGAATTACTCAATAGTGTGCTCGCTAAAGCTATGCAGCCAAATAGCAATGGAATGGTTATATTTCAGAATCCGACAGTCGATATGGGTATTGTGATAGCAGCTACCGTTGTATTGATTGTATCTGGTATATTAGCAGGTTTTATTCCTGCTCGCAAAGCCGTAAAGATAAAACCAATAGAAGCGATACAATACAGATAATTACGAGTTAAAAAAATACAATTATAAATCATATAATGGACATAGATAATTTACGAGAAATATGGCAAACAATAACACGCAATAGGACGCGGAGTTTATTAACGGCTTTTGGCGTATTTTGGGGAATTTTCATATTAGTGGTACTTGCCGGATTAGGCAATGGCGTAGAAAATTTTCTCTTAAAACAAGTAGAAGGTTTTTCCACCAATACAACATTTGTTTTTTCTGGACAAACATCAGAACCATACAAGGGATATCAACGAGGAAGAAGCTGGAGTATGGTGAGTGATGATATTGACATATTAAAAAAGCAAATTCCAGATATTAAATATATTTCTCCTATTTTAAGTAATTGGTATGGAGAAAATAACAATGTATTCTATGCAACTAAAGGTGGAAGCTATAGTGTTAAAGGCACTTTACCTGAATATAATAATATTGATCGTAGTAAAATATTAAAAGGTCGCTACATAAATCCTACAGATATTGTCAATTGTAGAAAAGTATGTGTAATAGGGAATAGGATATATGAAGAAATGATCGGAAGAAACGAAGAACCAATAGGAAAGATGCTAAAAGTAGATGGCGTATATTTTCAAATAGTAGGCGTAATAAAACCTTATTCAGAAAATATGTCGATGGCGGGTAATAACAATGAATCCGTAATATTGCCTTATACAACGATGCAACGTGTTTACAATATAGGTGAAGATATCTATTTTATGGCTATTACAGGTCATGATGATGTAGATATCAAACAAGTTGAAGAGCAAGTGAAAAAAATCATCAAAGACCGGCATACAATTGCACCAACCGACGAAAAAGCAATTTCTACTTTTAATGTAGCTGATCAATTTAAAATGTTTCAGTACCTATTTTTAGGTTTAAATATTTTAATCTGGATTGTAGGGTTGGGAACTCTGCTGTCCGGAATTGTAGGGGTGAGCAATATTATGTTAGTAACAGTAAAAGAACGAACTCGAGAAATTGGTATACGAAGAGCTTTAGGTGCAAAACCCAGAATTATTGTCCGACAAATTATTAGTGAAAGTTTATTGTTAACTTTGCTGGCAGGATTAGTAGGGCTTTGTATAGGAGTATCGATTATGGGAGTTATTGGAATGCTATTTGGAAATGCAACGGACACCAACAGTTTTTCATTGATAAATCCACAAATAGGTTTCTCTGCAGCGATAGCTGCAACCCTTATCATTATTTTTTCCGGTATGGTAGCCGGAGTATTACCAGCTTGGCGTGCGATACAAATTAAAGCTATTGATGCAATACGAGATGAATAAAAATTTAGAATTATAAATAACAAAATAATAATATTAAACTATGAAGAAAGTAATCAAAATAGTCGTATTTTCATTATTGGGAATAGGTGTTATTGCTACGTTTATATTCCTTTGGAAAAAATCGCAACCAAAAGATATTATTTATGAGATAGTCGAGCCGCAAGTAGGTACTATCGAAAAGAAAACAGTTGTAACAGGAAAAATAGAACCTCGAGATGAAGTTTCTATTAAACCTCAAGTATCGGGAATTATTTCCGAAATACGTAAAGAACCCGGACAAATTGTGCAAGTTGGTGATATCATTGCCATAGTAAAAGTAATTCCTGAAATAAGCAGTTTAACCTCTGCTGAATCCCAGGTACGTATTTCCAAAATGAATCTGGATAATGTCTCAAAAACTTATAATCGTCAGAAAGAGTTGAAGCAAAAAGGAGTTATTTCAAGCGAAGAATTTGAGAAATCGACTTTGGAATACGAAAAAGCAAAGGAAGATTATGAATCAGCCAACGACAACTTAAACATTGTAAAAGAAGGGATATCGAAAAAATATTCACAGTATAGCAATACTCAAATACGTGCTACTATATCCGGAATGATACTTGATATTCCGGTAAAGGTTGGAAATTCGGTTATTTTATCAAATACATTCAATGATGGTACTACCATTGCTACAGTAGCCAATTTGAAAGACATGATTTTTAAAGGGAAAATGGATGAAACCGAAGTAGGAAAAGTTAAAGAAGGAATGAATATGATTTTGACCATTGGTGCTTTGAATGATATAAAATTCAACGCCATATTAGAGTATATTTCACCAAAAGGAACCGAAGATGGGGGAGCTGTATTTTTCGAAATGAAAGCTGCCGCAAAAATCCCGGATACCACTTTCTTACGAGCCGGATATAGTGCTAACGCCGAAATCATTTTGGAAAAAGCCAAGGATGTCATTATTGTTCCGGAAAGCTCAATAGAATATAATGGAGATAGTACATTCGTATATGTTTTAGATACGCAAATACAAAAACAAACATTCAATCGTAAACCTGTAAAAGTAGGGCTATCGGACGGCATCCACATTGAAATAAAATCAGGCATTGATAAAACAGATAAAATTCGTGGGAATATAAAAGTGTAACTTCAATTGATAATACCAATTTGAAATGAAAATAAAAATAAGTTTTGGAATCATGCTTGCAATAGCTTTTGGATTGCATGCACAAAAAACGTGGACATTACAGCAGTGCATTGATTATGCAATGAAAAATAATTTGTCAATAAAACAAAGCATGCTGAATCAAAAGACAGCAGAAAACCAATATAAGATGGCAAAATATTCATGGTTACCCTCTTTGAGCGCAGGTATGGGACAATCGTTTGGATTTGGTCAATCTCCTTCTTACAACGGAGTGTATGTCAATAACAGTTCTTCGTCCACATCAGTAAATGCATCATTAGGAATACCTTTGTTTGCTGGTTTACGTATTTACAATCAAACAAAAGCTTCTAATTTGAATCTTATGGCTACAGCCTTAGACTTGGAAAAAGTAAAAAACGATATTTCATTGAACATTGCAGCCTTATATATGCAAATTGTTTACAATAAAGAATTAAAAAAAATTGCAGAGCAGCAGTTGGAGTTAGCTGTCCAACAATTGAATAAATCCAAAGAATTAGCTACCGTTGGAAAGATTGCCGAATCGGAAGTATACGAAAGTTCAGCGCAAGTAGCAATCTATCAAGTTACTTTAGTTGAATCAAACAATACATTATTATTGAGTATTTTAGATCTGGTTCAAATGCTAGAATTGAGCGATATTCAAAATTTTGATGTAGTTTCTCCTACACAATTCGAAAATGACGAAATAACCATATTATCTTCTGCTAATAATATATACGATTATGCAATTAAAAATCAGCCTGAAATAGAAGCGGCACGATTGCGATTGCAACAGAGTAAATATGATTTGAATGTGAATAAATCTGAATATATTCCGTCGTTAAGTTTTGGAGCAAACTACGGAAATGGTTACTATTATTATTACAATTCATCTGAAAATGAATCTTTCAATAACCAAATCAAGCAGAACGGACGCACTTCGTTAGGCGTTAGTTTAAGTATCCCCATTTTTGATAGAATGAGTACTTATTACAATGTACGGAATGCGCAATTATCTATTCAAGGTCAGGAAATAGCTCTCGACAACGCCGCAAAGAAGTTACAAAAAGAAATACAACAAGCTTATTATAATGCCATTACAGCACAACAAAAATACGAAGCTAGCGAAAACAGTTATAAAGCTTCAAAAATAGCATATGAATACGCAGAAGCCAAGTTTGATTCAGGGAAAGCTACTGTTTTCGAATTAAATGAAAATCGAGTACGTTTATTCAAATCGGACTCGGAACGAGTACAAGCAAAATATGAATATCTATATAGCTGTAGAGTATTAAATTTCTATAACGGGAAAGCATTTTAATATTAACAAGTAACGCTTCTATTATCATTACTTATTTTACGGATTACAAAAAAAGTAAGTATTTATCAACTGCAAATAAATACTTACTTTTTTGTATTATACTTATGTTATATTATTTTTCGCTAGCTTGAGAAGCTGTAATAGCTACAACATTGACTATATCTTCAATAGAGCAGCCTCTTGATAAATCGTTAATGGGAGCAGCCATCCCTTGCATGACAGGCCCAATCGCTTCAGCATTTGCCAAACGCTGTACCAGCTTGTATGCAATATTTCCAACTTCTAGTGTCGGGAATACCAATACATTGGCTTTTCCAGCAATAGGGCTGTTGGGAGCTTTACTTGCACCTACCGAAGGTACGATAGCCGCATCGGCTTGCAATTCGCCATCTAACTTTATACTAGGATCCAATTCATGAGCTATTCGAGTAGCATTAATCACCTTATCCACCATTTCGTGCTTAGCACTACCTTTTGTAGAAAAACTCAAGATAGCAACATGAGGATCAATGCCCGCTATTGTCTTAGCCGTTTTAGCAGAAACAATAGCTATTTCAGCTAATTCTCGTTCATTCGGATTTGGCGTAGCTGCACAATCGGCAAATACCATAATTCCATTATCACCCCATTGTTTATCTTTCAGTACCATAATAAAAGCACCGGAAACAACGCTAACTCCCGGCAACGTTTTCACAATTTGAAAAGCAGGACGTAATACGTCTCCTGTTGCATTACGAGCCCCAGCAACTTCACCATCAGCTTCTTTGTTTTTTATGAGCAATGTAGCTAAATACAACGGATCTTCAACCAATTGTAGAGCTTCTGACATTTGCATTCCTTTATTTTTACGTATTTCACAAAGCATCTGAGCATAAAACTCCTTCTTCGCATTATGCACAGGATCAATAATGGTAGCTTTATGAATATTTTTCAATCCCCATTGGGTAGCTAAACTTCTTATTTCACTTTCGTTTCCTACTAAAATAAGACGTGCAATATTTTCTTCAAGAATAATATTGGCAGCTTTCAATGTACGTTCTTCCGTACCTTCCGGCAACACAATGCATTTATTTGCAGCCTTTGCTGTTGCCTTTATTTTTGACATTAAATCCATGATATATATTATAATATGTTACTTTCGCAAAATGAATATGTTTGAATAAGAGTTTCCATTGATAATAATTTCCAACAAATAAGCCCCATTTGATAAAAACGAAAGGTTTAAATTACCAATAGGAGACAGGTATATGTTGTTCTTATTTATTATACAACGTCCAAACATATCATAAACATTATAAACCGCATATCCGCTTTCCTTTACCTTTATTTCTATTTCGCCATAAGTAGGATTTGGGATAATACTCATTTTTTCTTGATTATATTCCGATGTTTCAGGAATATAATTCCAATTAATTCCATTAATAAATGAAGCATTGGTATTATAGGGATCTAACCAATTCGATAAACGGGTAGGAGGGGATCCTCCTCCTTTCCACGAAGTTGCTATTTTTCCATAAAACTCGGTCCCTGATTGTGTACTTGCAGAACATGAATTTCCAGCAAATAATTGCCCGATAATACGTTTCGATCCATCAAAAAGACCAGATCCTGAAGATCCCTGTTCTATTGAACCACGACTCCATTTAACCATCCAAAAGCGTTTTCCCATAGCAAGAGTTCCGTACCCTTCTAAAATCATAGACGAATTTGAACTAGAGGTAATCGTAGAAGGAATGCTTATTTTTTTCCAATCTCCTCGAGGATGGTGAATTCCGCATCCTACTGAAGGATTTCCGACCTCAGTACGACTCCACCCCGCATAATATACATTGTAACTTTCAGGAATAACACTTGTAATACGTAATAACAAAAAATCGGAACCTTCTATATAACTATTTTTTGCAATAATCTCAGCTCCTGTTACACTTTGATTCCATATTCCTTCATTACCTCCGCATTCAGACAATTGGTAATTAAAATAAAAGGTCCAAGCAGATACATTTCCAGCTTCTTGGCAATGGTAAGCAGATAAAACATAATTTTCTTTATTATAGCTGGTATTATTAATAAGATTTCCAGAACACATATATAAACCATTTCCGATTTTCATTTGATAATGAACGACGGATCGTATTTGATCCTTCCAAGCATCACCTATATTACAAGCTACATCTATATGCCTGCAAGAAATTGTTGAATTTCCATATGGTCCCTTTTCCTCATAGGAATTAGCATAAAACATTTCTTTATATCCGTGTCCAATTTCATTTATTTCAATAATTCCTTTTCCTCTCACTAATACGGGCTCATAATATTCTATAATTACTACATCTCCAGGAATTGCTTGTGTATAAAACTCATTACCATTTAGCTCATTATTAGAAGTAAATTTACCTAGAATATATCTTCCCGACAAATCATATATAAAAAGCTCCGCACCTTGAGGAATCTTATATTGAGAAAAATAAAGAGTTATAAAAGAAGCTCCTGTAGATTGAATTGCCAATCTCCATATCCTATCCCCATTAGTCAATGTATCATAATACCCATCTTCTCGATTCGAAAAATATACTTGGCGTACAATTCCCGTACGCATAGGAGATGCATTTTCAACACCATCCGCATCCTCTTGAAGATATTGATCCGTAGGAAGAGATTTTAATTGTATAATACCAATGCTTTCTTTCTCACGCGAATGAATACACCTAGGATATCCACCATAACTAACTTGAGCCAGTACTTGCATATAAAGTAAAAAAAGAACTCCGATAAGTACTATTTCTTTTATCCTATTCATTCGTATTTATTTAAGCTATGAGGCACATAGAAAAAGACATGCAAAAATACATTTTTTTTGCATGTCTTTCAAATTTTTATCAATTATCTTTTTATTTATTTATAAATTTTAAATAGATTATTGCAGCAATCTTCATTTTAAAACAATTGTTTTTTGATATTTACGACCATTGATATTTATTTCTAGTAAATAAGTCCCTCCATTAAGTGAAGTATTTACTTTCAGTTGGTAGGAAGAAGAAGTGAGAGTTATCTTCGATTTTTCTACACATCGCCCCATCATATCATAAATGGAGTATTCTGCAACCCCGATTTCATCTATATCAACATAAAAAACTCCTTTTGATGGATTTGGATATATCATGAAATTATCATTTATGGTTTCTTGTTGTGCAATACCTAGAGGGTTTTCATCCCAATTCATTCCGTCAATATATGTAACTCCAGTCTTTTTGGGATCCAACCAAGTCGACAACCAAGTTGATTCAGTTCCTCCTCCATTCCAAGAACTGCTTAATTTTCCATATATATCATAAAGTATATCAGGAGTATTGATACGATCACAAGCACTCAATCCTCCTTGCAATTGACCAACAATGCGTTTGGATGCATTAAAAAGAGGAGAACCTGAAGAACCTTCTTCGGTAACACCTTTATTATTGTTACCTGATATCCAATTCACCTTCCAATAATAGGAATTCATATTCCCTACTGAAGAAGGGATGGATATTTTTTTCCAATCTCCTCCGGGATGATGAATACAGCTCCCTACACTTGGTGTTGTATTAGACTTATCCCATCCGGAATAATATACATTATATGATTCCGGAATAGCACCACTTAATTTCAATAATAAAAAATCCGATTTATCATTTTTAGCCACTATACTAGCTCCCACAACACTTTGATTATAAGTTCCCGTGTTTCTTAAGCATTCATTTGTTTGATAATTGAAATAAAAAATCCACCGAGTAACATTTTTATCTTCTTGACAATGGTATGCCGAAAGAATATAATTCGTTTTATCTCGATTTGTGTTATTTATTAAAGCACCTGAACACATGTATATATATCCCCCCACAACCATTTGATAATGTACAACAGAACGAATCTGATCTCTCCAAGGATCGCCTTCTGGACAAACTACATTGATGTGGCAGTTTCCTTCTGAGCTACCGTGGTATCCTTTCTCCTCTTTAAATAGATCAAACATGTCTTTATAACCATGCCCGATTTCATCAATTTCTAAAACTCCGGTTCCTGCAACAGAAGCTGGTTCATAATATTCTAATATAAGGTGATCTCCGGGAATTGCTTGTGTATTAAATGATCCATCATTCAATACATTCAAAGAAGTAAATTTTCCCAATACATAATGATGGTTTTTATCATATACATATAATTCTGCACCTTCCGGAATATCATATTTCTTAAAACATGGAAACAAAAACGTAGCACCTTCGGATACAATTTCCATACGCCAAATACGATCTCCATTAATAAGTGTATCAACAACCCCATCGTGAAGGTTCGAAATAGATGTTTTTTGCATAATTCCAACCCGCATAGGAGAACCTTTACCCGTACCTTTCATATCTTCTTCATAATAAAAATTATGATTTACTTTTTGTAATTCGATAATAGGGATAATTTTTTTTGTTGATTTTTCATTAATTGTGCGCGGATATCCACCGTAACTAATTTGCGCATTTGCTTGTATAGTACATAAAATGGCTATAAACACGCCTATACATTTACTTCTTCGTAACATATGTTTTTCCTTAGATTTATTTGTACATTAAAATATTTGTCAAAGGTACGCATTTTTTAAGTTTCCTAATTACTATTATTTATTAAAGATATTACAACATATTGATATTCTTATTATTAAAATTGAAATTATTACATTTTTATATTGATTATTGTTTTTTGGTTTCATTTTTTTGATAAGTTTTTGAGAAAATATCGTATTTAAGTGTCATTTTTTTTGTGTACGTTTGCAAATATAAAATAAGAATATTATGTCGGACAAAGACTTTTTAATCTATCGCTCATCGGCTGGCTCAGGGAAAACATTTGCACTGGTTCGGGAGTACCTGCGTTTAGCTTTACCAAATGGGAATTTCAAAGATATTTTAGCTATCACTTTTACCAATAAGGCAGCAAACGAAATGAAGGTTCGTATTTTGAAAGAAATACATACGATGGCAGACCTTTCTAATATTCAGGAAGAAGGTATGAGTGGACTACTTTGTCACGATTTGAACTATACACAGGAAAAATTGGCTATTCAGGCTAAAAAATTAGAACATGCTATTTTACATCATTATGCTGATTTTTCAATTTGTACTATTGACAGTTTCATGCATAAAATTGTTCGAACATTTGCGCACGATTTAAATATTCCTATAAATTTTGAAGTATTACTCGATCAAAAAAAACTTATTCAATATGCAATAGAAGAATTAATCAGTAAAGTAGGCGTTGATGAGGGATTAACAGATATTTTACTTTCGTTTGCCGAGTCTCAGATGGATCAAGGAATTGATTGGAAGATAGAACGTAAAATAGCATCTTTATCAATGGAATTATTTAAAGAAGATACTCCTGAATATCTGAATCGACTGAAAGATATATCTCTAAAGGATTTCAAAGCAATATACAGTGAACTTATGTTGAAAAACAGGGAATTCGAAGAATATATCTATAGTATTGGTAGAGATATTTTTAATGTTATAGAAACAAACGGATTGTCAGAAAATGATTTCAATTACGGTTCAACTGGAGTTTATGGTTATTTTAAACGAATTTTTGAGAAAGATATTTCTAAAATAGAACCCGGAACTCGCGTTCAGAAATTAATCTTTGAGAAAAAACTGGCAGCAAGCAAATCATCACAACAAGCGAAAGATACTATTGAAAGGATATCATCATTTGTTTGCATTGCTTATGAAAAAATTCAACAACTTCTTGGGAAAGAATATAAAAGCTATTGTTCACGCAAATTATTGATAGAAAATTTATATTCGTTGGCTGTACTTAATTCAATTAATGAGATTATAACTAACTATTCTACTGAAAATGAAGTATTACACATTTCGGAATTTAATAAACGAATTTCGAAAGTAGTATTTAATGAACCAATACCGTTTTTATACGAACGTATTGGAGAAAAATATAAACATTATCTTATCGATGAATTTCAAGATACTTCAGTTTTACAATGGCAAAATTTATTACCTCTAGTAACAGAAGGGCTTTCCGCTCATCAATTTTCATTAGTTGTAGGAGATGGGAAGCAAGCTATTTATCGTTTTCGACAGGGTGAAGTAGAACAATTTATAAAACTACCTTCCATTATTTGTACGGAATCAAATGCTTTTCAAGAAGAAAGGGGGCGTATCCTAGAAAGAACAAGTGAAATTCGAAATTTGGACACAAATTATCGTTCAAAAGATGTTATTGTGGCATTCAACAATACCTTCTTTACCTATGTGATGCAACTAGAATCTATTTCAAAAATAAATTGTATTACAGATATATACATAGGAGAAGATAAAGAAAAACCTCAAGTAATCCAAAAATCTTTAAAAGCAGGAGGGTTCGTTTCAATTAATTTACTCCAAGATCAAGAGGATGAAGACGTAATAGCAGAAAATATTTTTAAAACAATCGAAAATTTGATTGTAAACCAAGGGTTCCGTTATAAAGACATTGCTATTTTGGCACGTACACGAAAAGAATTGACTCGTATTTCACAATATTTGCAGCAACAAACTATAGATGGGAAACCAATACCAATAATATCATCGGAATCTTTCATCTTGGCAAATAATCGTGAAGTTGTTTTTTTAATTACGTTGCTTCGTTTGCTACATAATCCTCACGATAAAGTTTCGCAACTCCTTATATTAGAATATTTGAATGATCGTCAACTACTTTTGAACTCAACTGCTTCTTTTTTCTTGAAAAACACTAACAATGCAGATTTTATTCAACATCTTGCTAGTGAAGGTTTTTCCTTAAATATTGAAAGCTTGACTTCAATGACTTTATACGATTGTTGCGAAATGTTGATTCGAATTTTCAAACTTCAAGACATATCAATAAGCTACATTGCCACTTTCTTAAATACAGTAGCAACATACTCATCTCGAAATAGGCAAAATATTGGGGAATTTTTAGATTGGATCGATGAAAAGATAGAAACTTTGTCCAGTAAAACATCAGATGATTTAGATGCAACTACATTAATGACAGTCCATAAATCGAAAGGATTAGAATTTCCTATTGTCCTATATCCAGTTTATAAACCACGCCCTAAAAGTGGAAACTTATGGGTAACAATAGCTGACGATAGTTTCAAATTACCGGTGGGTTTGCTTCGAACCAAGAAAGATATGGCTACATCTACTTTTTCAAAAGAATATGACCTCGAAACACAAAAAGCATTACTTGACGATATCAATGTGCTGTATGTAGCTCTAACAAGAGCTGAGCAAAAATTATTCATATTTACAAACCATATGAATATCGCAAAAAATGACTATAATTCAATTAATTATACATTATTATTAAATCTATTTATTGAAGAGAATAAAGAATTATTTATAGAACATGAAATAAAAAATGGATCCTCATTTTCCATGGGAGAAAACTGTAATGCAACGAACACCGATAAAGTTGAATTAACTAACACAAAAATGGAAATATCCCACTTAGTTTCTTCTGATTGGACAGAAAAAATTTTCATATCGGAACATCTATCCAAAGCATTAATGAAGACCTCTGCTATTCAAGATCCTATCGTGTTGGGATTACGAGTACATGAACTATTGTCTCACATACATTCATGGGAAGATGTAGATAAGATATTACAAGATTTTGTTATGGGAAGTTCACTCATTCAGGAAGAAATAGAAGTACTTCGAAAAAGAATAAACTCTGTAGTAAACGGGAAAGAAACTGCAATGTTTTTTGATCCGAAATACAATGTAAAAACAGAATGTGAAGTAATGTACAAAGGGCAAATTTTGAGGCCTGATAGAATTGTGTTCATGCCGGAGACTACTTGGGTTGTAGATTTCAAAACAGGATCTCCCTCGATATCACATAACGAACAAATTGAAAATTACAAAAGTGCTGTTTCTGCAATGGGATATTCTAATGTAAAAGGGTACTTGTTATATTGTTAATATTTAAAATGAGTGATTGCATTCCAATATTCCGGAAACGACTTTGATACAATTTCTGGATTTTCTATATCTATAAAGTTGTAAAGCATACCTAATGTTGCAAAAGCCATAGCTATTCGGTGATCAAAATATGTTTTTGTGAAAGTACGCCGTATGTACTGCATCGGCTTAGGCTGTATTTTTAAAGATTCAGGTAATATTTCTACATCAATATTCAAATTTCTAAGTTCATTTGCCAATGCTGTTATTCGATTTGTTTCTTTATAAGGTAACGTGGTAAGCCCTTTTAAAACAGCTTGAATTTGTAATCCTGCACAACCTACTGCTACTGTTGGCACTAAATCAGGACAACGAGAAAAATCGTATTCAATACTTGTTTTAGAAACTGCCTTTTTATTCAATATAATTCCATGTTGAGTAAAAGTGGTATGTACGCCAAGATCTTCATAAATTTCTGAAATTATCCAATCACCTTGTTTCGAATGAGAGAAAAGGCCATTGATATGTAATTCCAAACCATCACTAAAAGCAACCCAATTATAAAAGTAAGAAGCTGAAGACCAATCATTTTCTATAGTTATGGAATAAGGAGAAATAGAAGAATTGGGAATTATAATTGTATTTTCCCCATAATAAACTGGAATATTCATTTCCAATAGAATAGATTTAGTCATCTCAATATATGATTCCGATAGAATGGGAGGGGAGATATGGATTACAAGACCGTTTTCTAATGTTGGAGCTACCAACATTAGAGCTGAAATAAATTGGCTACTTACATTCCCGGGTATCTTTACACTCCCTCCTTTCAATGTTTTTCCTATAATTTCTAATGGTAAACATTGATTGTTTTTTATAAACCGAATATCGCCTCCAAGGTAGCAAAGAGCATTTACGAGAGGTAGTATTGGACGCTGTTGCATTCGTTCACTCCCCGTAATAATATGTTTTCCTGGTATTGTTGTCAATAGGGGAACAAGGAAACGAGCAACAGTACCGGCATTTTCACAATAAAAAATATCTTGTTTTCCTTCTCGAATCTGATGAAGTAATAATTTCAACAATTGCGTATCATCCGCAGAAGAGCAATTTTGAATATTAAATTTCATTCCGGAAAGAAACTCTAATATTAACCACCTATTACTTATACTTTTCGATGCTGATATAGGTATCCAAAATTGTCCCTCTTTTTTAAACCGCTTAACCTCCATAGCATTCTTTACTTATTCAATACCATATTCTTTTAATTTCCGGTACAATGTTCGCTCTGATATTTTCAAATCAGTAGCGGCTAATTTTCGTTTCCCATTATGTTTCTCCAATGCTTTTCGAATTGCACTTTTTTCACGTTCTGATAAAGCTAATGGTTCGTCTTCAATAACTTCTGTATCTTGAAAATCTTCATTATCAATATGCTGAGTATGTTGGTAATCTACCCTATAGAGATCATTTTTACCTATATACGAAGGAGTAGGAGCTTCTGTAGAAGTTGTTGTTATCGGGTGGTTATTCAAGGAAATACCTGATTGAGCTAATGCTGAAAGCGTGTTTTTTAAGTCATTGATTTCGCTTCTCATTTCATTTATCATTTGTCCCATAGAGAGAGCTTTAAGCAATAATTCTCGATCAGTGATTCCACTTGTTGTTTTATCACCACTTTGATACAAAGTTGGCAGCTTATTTTCCTGATCGTAATGCAAGTATTTTTGCACAATTTCTTTGGTAATAATACGTTCATTTTCAATAATTGAGATTTGTTCCGTTATATTTTTCAATTCACGAATATTACCGTACCAGGGATAGTTAATTAAGTATTCTTTTGCTTCATTCGCAAGGGATATAGATGGCATTTTGTATTTATCTGCAATATCTGACGCAAACTTCCGAAAAAGCAAATAAATATCATCTTTTCGTTCGCGCAAAGGCGGAATATAAATTGAAATTTGATTTAATCGAAAATACAAATCCTCACGAAATTTTCCTGCCAAAATAGCTTTTACCATATCCACATTTGTTGCGGCAATAACACGTACATTTACCTTTTTTATATCCGAAGATCCCACACGTATAAGTTCTCCACTTTCCAACACCCGAAGAAGTTTGGCCTGCATAGGCATAGGCAATTCTCCAATTTCGTCCAAAAAAATAGTACCTTTATCAGCCTCTTCAAAATATCCCTTACGATCTTTATCTGCACTCGTAAAAGCCCCTTTTACGTGTCCAAAAAGTTCACTCTCAATAGTTCCTTCTGGAATAGCACCACAGTTCACAGAAATAATTTTATTATGTTTTCGAGAACTATTTTCATGAATAATTTTTGAAAAAATATCTTTACCAACACCACTCTCTCCCGTTATTAAAATACTCATATCAGTAACGGCTACTTGTACTGCAATACTAAGGGCTCTATCCAATTCCAAATTGTTGCCAATAATACCGTATCTTACTTTCATAGATTGTTTTTCCATATGATGT
>CAYYUE010000031.1:0-16321 GCA_964474745.1 uncultured Bacteroidaceae bacterium
AAAGGATGATTCCTTAAATGATCATCCTTTTTTTACATGAGATTTTGTACTCACCGGTTTATTTCTTAACAATTAGTTTTTTTGTTTGATATACTTTTCCATTATTTGTGATGCTATAAAAGTAAACACCATTTGGATAAGAACTAAAATCGATATTTTTCGAACCTTTAACTTCATGTATGGGAACTTCCATAACAATTGTCCCTAGCATATTGCGAACGACAATTTGAGAGTTTGCGACAGCATTTTCAGGTAACGAATATGCGATTGTAGTTTTCCCTTTTGTAGGATTTGGATATATGTTTACCGCAATATCTTTCTTTGCAATGCTATTGGAAATACCTAATGTGGAATCAATAACATATTTTACATATACGCTTGCGTTGTTTGACAAATTAAGTGTGTCTTGAACCGTAAATTGAAACAATGTAGAAGTTCCTTTGGGGAGATTCGGATCAATTTCAAGAAGTGCGTCAAATCCATTATACATACTTTCTCCTTCAATGGTAAACAAAGGTGTAGTCATAGTTTCACTACAACCTCCAGCACACATCCCGATTACTTTAATTTGGTTGGAGCCGGATATATGAGTTGCTGTTACGTGTGCGTTGATGCTACGGGATGCGGTATTTTTAAAGCCTATGTATAAGGTTACATCATCATTTGGAGATTTTTCATTCACTATAATGGTGTCATTTTCTGCTTGTAAGGCGTCTTGATAATAGATTTCTATTTGTGCCTTCGAGAAACCTGCAATAGCTAACAAACTAAATAATAATAATGTTCTTTTCATCTTATGGTACCTTTAATATTTTCTGCAAAGATACAACATTTTTTGGAGTTTTTGGTTTGTTTCCGGGAATTTTCATTTCAAATGTATTTTTTTGTGTAAATTTGCAATATAATTTTCTGGATGATAAAACGATAAACTACTGTTGTACAATGACTAAACTAAGCGTGAATATTAACAAGGTGGCTACAATTCGTAATGCACGAGGTGGTACTATTCCTAATGTGTTGCAATTCGCTTTGGATTGTGAACGTTTCGGTGCTCAAGGCATAACAGTACATCCTCGTCCGGATGAACGCCACATTCGTTATCAAGATGTTAGGGAATTAAAGCCTGCACTGAAAACCGAATTCAATATAGAAGGAAATCCGGTACCGGATTTTATAAAACTGGTGAAAGAAGTAAAACCTCACCAAGTTACTTTAGTTCCTGATGCAGAGGATGTATTAACATCTAATGCAGGATGGGATACGGTGCGTTATTTTGATTTCTTAAAAGATTGTGTTGCTGATTTTCACTCCGAAGGCATCCGAGTATCTATTTTTATAGATCCCGATACAGAACGTATTGAAAAAGCTAAGGAAATTGGAACGGACCGAGTAGAATTGTATACGGAATCGTATGCCTCGAACTATACCCAAGAAAAAGAAAATGCCATACAAAAATTTGTGAAGGCAGCAAACTATGCTCATGAAATAGGGTTGGGGCTTAACGCAGGGCATGATTTGAACTTGGATAATTTGGCATATTTCAAACAACAAATTCCGTTTTTGGACGAAGTATCCATAGGGCATGCTTTGATTAGCGATGCATTGTATTTAGGTATTGAAAATACCATACAAATGTATTTAAATAGATTGCGTTAATAGATGGACAATATTCAGAACACCCATATTCAAAAATAATTGTATAGACACTTCATAAGGTTCATAATATTCAAGATATATGTTTATTGAATGTACATCTAAGATCTTATGAATACCATTTTTATATTCTCTTATTAAGCTTGAATGTATAACGATATGAGGGAAGAGCAAGCAATAGTTTTTGCCTCCTTATTCGTTATTTTTGTGTAAGTTTGCAAACTTAAAATGACCAATTGCAATGGATAAAAAATTGTTATTACTTGATGGAATGGCTATTGTATATAGAGCCTATTATGCTTTAAACCGAAACCCGAGAATCAACTCGAAGGGATTAAATACTTCTGCTATACTAGGTTTCACTACTACCCTTTATGATTTGATGCGGTCTCAGAAACCTACTCATATAGGAGTGGCTTTTGATTTACAGGCTCCGACTTTCCGTCATGAAAAATTTGATCAATACAAGGCCAATCGGGACGCCATGCCCGAGGATATTCAACGGGCATTACCATACATTAAAGAGATTGTTGAGGGTTTTAATATTCCTATATTAACGAGTGTGGGCTACGAGGCTGATGATGTAATAGGAACTTTGGCAAAACAAGCTCAAAAACATCATTTTAAAGTTTTGATGGTAACTCCGGATAAAGATTTTGGACAATTGGTATCCGAAAATATTTCAATGTATCGGTTTGGCCGCATGGGGCACAAAGATGAAATATTAGGAGTATCTGAAATTTTAGAAAAATTTTCAATTCGTCGATGTGAGCAAGTTATTGATATTTTGGGATTATGGGGAGATAGTTCCGATAATATACCCGGTATTCCCGGAATAGGGGAGAAGAAAGCAAAACAATTGATACACGAGTTCGATTCCATTGAAAATTTGATTGCCCATGCGGATGAAATTGCAAATGAGAAATTACGAAATTTGGTAAAAGAACACGCGGAACAAGCTTTATTTTCAAAGGAATTGGCAACTATAGCATTGGATACCCCTATAGCATTTAATGAGAAAGCATTGGAAGTAGAACGTCCGAATTTTGAAAAATTAAAAGCTTTGTTTTCTGAATTGGAATTTCGCAATTTTGCCAAACGAATATTTGCTGATTATGCTGTTTCGTTTTCAGAAACAATAACAAAACCAATCGAATCGGTTCCCGTAAAAATCAAGGAAGAACAAAACGGCCAGCAAAATTTATTTGATATATTTGAACCCGGAAATACTCCTATACCGACGTTCGAGAAATTTCAAGAAAAAGATTATGTATTGTTGTCCCATAAAGAAGAGCAACAACACTTCTTGGAAACAATCAAGCAACAAGAGCTATATGCTTTCCATATCTTAACTGATACCCGAGCTAAAACTATTGAAGGAATTGCTTTTTGCAGTCAAGAAAAAAAGGCAACCTACATACCTATTGCTTCTACAGATTCTTTGGAAGCATTGCGAATTTTGTTTTCGGATCTACATGCTGTTAAAATTTGTTACAATGCCAAGCAAATAAAAGCCCTGTTGCGAGAAAAAAATATAGAGGTGTTAGGAACTCTTTTTGATATTCAAATTGCGCACTACTTATTAAACTCCGAATCTCGTCATACGCTTGATTTTATAGCCGGAAACCTATTGAATTATATGTTATCAGACATCGAATCTCTGCTCGGAAAACCTGAGAAAGGTAGTGCAATAAATTTCGCATTATTAGATCAACAGCAATTGAAAAATTGCACTTGTGAATCGGCAGAAGTTGTGTATAAACTATATCCGATTTTAAATCAGCAAATACAAGATACTCATATTGAAAAGCTTTTTTGGGAAGTAGAAATGCCGTTGGTGGATGTGTTACTGGGAATGGAGCAAGAAGGGATACGTATTGATATCGAGTACTTGAAACAATATTCCGAGCAATTGCAAAACCAAAAAAACGATATAGAGCATAAAATATTCGATTATGCCGAAAAAATATTTAATATTAGTTCTCCAAAGCAATTGGGTGAAATATTATATGAAAAATTGAAGATTGTAGACAAACCTGCCAAAACAGCAACTAAACAATATTCTACAGCAGAAGACGTGTTGCAAAAAATTATACATACGCACCCTATTGTTCCGTTAATTCTGGAATATAGATCGTTGACCAAGCTTATCGGAACCTATTTGGATGCTCTTCCTAAATTGATAGAGCCTGCTACCCGTCGATTGCATACCACTTTCAATCAAACCGTTACTGCAACCGGTAGGTTAAGTTCCAATAATCCGAACTTGCAAAATATTCCTATCCGAACCGAACGGGGACGTGAGATACGGAAAGCTTTTGTACCTCGCGATGAAAACTATGTATTAATGGCAGCAGACTACTCACAGATAGAGTTGCGTATTATAGCCTCGTTAAGTCGTGACCAACATATGATGGCTGCTTTTTCACAACATTACGATATCCATACGGCTACTGCTGCAAAAATATACAAGATTCCAATGGATGAAATAACTCCTACGTTACGCCGAAATGCAAAATCGGTGAATTTCGGTATCGTTTATGGTATTTCTCCTTTTGGTTTATCAGAACAATTGGGAATTCCCCGCAAAGAAGCATCCGCTTTGATTGATGAATATTTTGCTCAATATCCCGATATCAAAAAATATATTGAAAACAACGTAGCGTTTGCTCGTGAACATGGATATGCACAAACCTTGCTAGGGCGTCGACGCTATTTACCCGAGATCAACTCTCGCAACAATAATTTGAGGAGCTTTGCAGAGCGTAATGCCGTAAATATGCCTATTCAAGGGACTTCTGCGGATATGATAAAGATTGCGATGAACGGTATCTTTAAAGAATTTACAAATAAAAATTTGAAATCGAAAATGGTACTGCAAGTGCATGACGAGTTGGTATTCGATGTGCATAAACAAGAACAGGAGCAGGTGTCTGTTATTGTACGGGATAAAATGTTATCGGCATTACCTTTGGAAATACCTGTTGAGGTCAATTTGGAAATAGGAGAAAATTGGCTCGAAGCTCATTAATCGAGTTTTATATTATTCCATTGTAAATAGAGAAATGCATTGATTTTTGTATACCTTTAAAATAGGTGAAAAAATACATCCTCTTTACCATATTACTTACGGCGAATGAAAGACAATCACAAGCCGGTTATGCTTGATACGATGATGGACGATAGGGAGAAATTATTTATGTTCCGGAATAAAAATCAATATGATGTTATCAATTGGATATAACGCTACGTATGGATTAATATGATCTGATCTAAATCATCTATATAAATTGATATATGATATCGCTGTTCGGATTGGCGATAAACTTCAACTGTCTATATTATTGAATCAATGGAGCTGAAAAAACCGTATGCATATGCTTTTGTATTTGATCTAAAGTATATGAATAGGTTTTTTTAGAATACCCGGTCTACGTAATAATTTTTTATGCGACCTCAAATCCAATCACGAAGCAACTTCCCATTCCTAATTCGCTTTCGACCCGAATAGTACCGCCATGAGCCTCTACAAAATCTTTGGAAATGGCCAGACCTAGACCGCTACCTTGCACTTTGGTGCCCGGTACCCGGAAATAGCGGTCGAAAATGCTTTTGTGGTATCGCGTGTCAATTCCTTTTCCAAAATCACGGATATAGATTTCGACATTTTTTTCCACTTGTCGTGCACCGATAATGATACGCGAATTTTCCGATGAATAATGAATGGCATTGGATAGTAAGTTGGTCACCACCCATGCTATTTTCTCACTATCAACAAAAAGTTTTGGCATTTTTTCTGTCGGATAATCTACTTCGATGTTACATGCGAAACGCTCCGCCAAGACTCTTGTGGCGTTAATAGCGTAATCAATGAGTTCGATAGGTTTGGTGACTTTCGGATTTAGCTGTAAAACACCGGCTTCTACTTGTGTCATTTTCAGTAACTCACCCGTTATGTTGAGGAGTCTGTCACTACTTTCTTGAATGCTCTGCGTTAAAGCGATTTGTTCTTCATTCATTTCCCCTACACGCTTATCTTCAAGTAATTTCAGGCTCATTAAGATAGCAGATATCGGTGTTTTCAGTTCGTGTGAAACGGTCGATATGAAATTGGTTTTAGCATTATCAAGTACTTTAAACTTGGTAATATCGGCAAGCATAATCACGGTTCCCGATTTTTCGGGTAGTGAAAGGTAGTGAGCTTCAAAATAGCATTCTTTATCATTGGAATAAATTTTCAACGGGCTATTATCATCCTTTTTTTCCTTTTCCAATCCTCGAATCAGGCGACGCAACAGGTCGTTTGACAATGATAAGTCTAATGCTGATTTTTGGATCATTTTTTCTGCAGAAAGATTTAATATCTGAGTGACAGCATTGTTGGCAAAAAGTATCTTTTTTTCATTGTCGAGACCCAGAATGGGTTCTTCAATAGCATTAATCACAATTTCGAGGTATTGTTTTGTCGATATAATACGAGCCATACTACTTTCTTGGAAAAGCGACAATTCTTGCGCCATGTTATTGAAGGATACGGCGACTTTCTCAAACTCTGAATTCGGCTTGAATGAAAGGCGTTTATCATAGTTGTGGTTTGAGATTTCCAAGATCCCTTCCAAAAGTTTTTCAACGGGTGTCGTCAACATTTTAGGGAATTTGAACAGCATAAAAAGGGCAACCAAAGCACTTAAAACAGCTAAAATAATAGTCCAAGTCAACGATTGATGGGCATTTAAAACGGCATTTTCCGATTTTATGTAAATGGCATCGGTATTCACTTTGATAATGGTATTAATCGCTTCATCAAGTATTATCAAATTTTCCCGTGAAGATTCTTTTATGAATGCTTTAAAACGATCTTGTAATTGTTCTGTAATATCGTTTTCTTCTTTTTCGGTAAAGTTTTGTTTTTGCAGCTCAAGATTTTCGTTGAATATCTTAATAGCAGTAGCGCTGTCGGTATAAAATAAATTGACAGCAGAAAGCATTTTTTGTGCGTAACGTACAGAATTGTAGTTATTTTTCAGAATGTTTTCGGTATTGGCTTTTATTTTTATCGTCGATTGAGTTGTGAAATATCCCAGTAAAAGGATGATGGCTAGCAATAACCCGATGGACAAAGCTATTTTGTTTTTAATATTCATGGTATCTGGATAATATAATTAAATCTATGTTTGACTTAGCAAGTGAATTGAATAAATGTTGGTATCGAAATGCGGCCAGTATGATGTTTCCTAATTTAATACGCGGTTTTCCGATGCAAACAGTACTGATTTTGTTATCGGAGCATACGCTTACAATCCCTTCCACTACATTGGGAGCATCAATCTGAATAACGTCAGCCCCAAGCTGTGTTGCCAAATTGAAATTGTTAATCAAATGACGCTGGGCGGCAAGTGTAATTCTGTCGTTTTGCTCTTTGGGCGTACGCACATAAAGAACGGAAAATTTAGCATTGTAGCGTGTGGAAAGTCGTGACACTTTTCGAATGACTCGACGTGCCGTTTTTTCGTTGCTGCTGATACAGGCTAAAAAACGTTCATGTCCCACCTTGCGGGTAACTTCCGTCTCCACTTTCTTTTCTACCCGCAGTGCGACTTCTTTCAGGGCTAATTCACGTAATTGAAGGATGTGTTCAGAAGTGAAGAAATTCTTTAAAGCTGTTTCGATCTTATCCTGACGGTAAATTTTTCCGCTTTTGAGTCGTGTGATGAGTTCATCTGAGGTAAGATCGATGTTTACTACTTCGTCGGCCATAGCCAAAACGCTGTCTGGGACACGTTCCGACACTTCTATTCCGGTGATGCTTTCTACCTCATGATTTAAGCTTTCGATGTGCTGAATGTTGACGGCACTAATGACATTGATTCCCGCTTCCAGAATGTCGAGCACGTCCTGCCAGCGTTTTTCGTTACGACTGCCTTCTACATTCGTATGTGCCAGTTCATCCACAACCACCAACTCCGGATGTTCCAATAAAATTGCATGTAAATCCATTTCTTCCAATTCTTTGCCTTTGTAGAAGATTTTACAGCGTGGAATTATCGGAAGTCCTTCTGCAGCTTTTACGGTGTCGGGTCGGCCATGTGTTTCAATGTATCCGATACGGGCGTCGATACCGTTATCGATCAATTCGCGCATTTCTTGAAGTATCCGGTAGGTTTTGCCTACGCCCGCAATCATTCCGATGTAGAGTTTAAACTTACCTCGCCGCGACTTACGAATTAGATCCAGAAAGCGTTGAGCATTATTTTCCATTATGGTTATTTTTTCGAATTGAAGTACAAAGATACGCTAAAAACAAATGTACGTCTTCTGTAGCCGGATTGAATATTGATCTCAAAAACACTGGAATAGAAAAACTGTTTGAGGTTTGCATTGTGCATTGTCCTCCAATAACGACATTCCACACATTGAAACTTTTGGAGTTGTTCGACAGAACGGATGATGAATTACGAGGGACAACACCCAAAACGGTATTCATTTCTACAGGACTCACTATGAAAGGATCATTGAATTGTATATAGGTAGAGCAGCCACGTTCTTTGTCCGCGTCGAAATCGGCATCGGAAAAAATCGTGTTCCAGGACAATATTAAAGGAGATTTTTCTATCGATAATTGGTATATGCGAGTATCTTCCCATGGGTGGGAGGTATTTTCTTCGGTATAATAGAAATAATGATTGACACCTTCTTCGTCAGACCGGTAGTTGCTGATAACTACGGAGAAACCTTTCATGGAGTAACTAGCTGTTAGGTCAATATTTCCTCCCAAATCGGTTGATCCCCATGCTCCGAACCAGAATTCTGAGGCAGTAAGCGAAAGATCGGGTTGCACACTGGCTCCGGCATTATAAGGCCCTCGCCGGGTGTAAGCGTTTGCAAAGTCAGTTGCTCCTTTGATTGTCGGTTTATTTTTATCTTTTGCTTGGGTTGCTCCGTTATACAGGAGTCCCGTCATTATTTTTATTGCATGTAATTTCATTGAATTCGGCATTTAAAATAATACATTGATGATTGTTTTTCCCGATTCTTTTTTTCATATTTTCACTAATCCAACGCATCCATTTCATGCATATTGATAATGTGTCGAATTTGTGATTGTACTGTAGTGAGGGAAATATGGGAATCAAGCATATTTCGGTCCGGCATCAGCATATCCGTAGGGATTTCGATTGTACATAAATAGGGATGTGCTTCTTTAAAAACCTTCGTTATTTTCATGATTGTTTCATAATAGTTTTTTTTCGGAATAGGATTGGGGGTCTTTACCGTATTTTTTTGTATTCAACGATATGGGGATACAACCAAAAACAATCTTTATCCGTTGTCAGATTAATGATTTGCAGCATAGTCGAGTGCAATGTTTAATTTCAATAGATTGATATAGGGTTTTCCTAGTAGCGGATTTTTTGTATGTTCGTCGACGATTTTCTTTACGGCTTCCATTGTCATTCCGCGGGCTTCGGCTATGCGAGGTATCTGAACTTGGGCTCCTTGTGGTGAAATATGGGGATCGAGTCCGCTTCCGCTTGCCGTTACCATTTCCGAGGGCACTTCTGTGTGCGAAAGATAAGGGTGAGCAACGAGAAAAGTATCGATACGTGCGGATACTTCACTCAGGTATTCCGGATTGGAAGGCCCCTTGTTACTGCCGCCTGAACTGCCGCCATTATAATCCACGGCAGACGGGCGTCCCCAAAAATATTTGGCATCCGTAAATGATTGCCCCACATTGGCGGCTCCGACAACTTTTTCGTTACATTCCACCAATTCAGCTTGTCCGTGATTGGGTTTCATAATAGCTGCAAATCCCCATAAAACCAATACGTAACCTACAAAAAAAATGATGCAAAAAGCTACTGTTATTTTTAATGATATATACAAAGACTTTTTCATTGTTTTATAATATTGTTGTAATTATTAAATCAATTAATTTAATTCCAATAAAGGGTACGATAATTCCGCCGATTCCATAAATAAGTAAATTGCGACGAAGTAGGGCCGATGCCCCTATCGGTTTATAAGCGACACCTTTTAATGCCAATGGTATTAATGCGGGAATGATCAATGCGTTGAAGATGACGGCAGAAAGTATAGCTGATTCAGGCGAGTGTAAGTTCATAATATTTAAAGTTGACATGGCAGGTATGGAACTCATAAATACTGCCGGTACGATGGCGAAATATTTTGCTACGTCGTTAGCGATACTAAAGGTCGTTAGCGTTCCACGAGTCATTAATAGTTGTTTGCCTATTTCCACGATTTCAATCAGTTTCGTCGGGTCATTATCTAAATCCACCATATTGCCGGCTTCTTTGGCAGCCTGAGTACCACTGTTCATTGCTACACCTACGTCGGCTTGAGCTAAAGCGGGGGCATCATTGGTTCCGTCTCCGGCCATTGCCACCAATTTTCCTTGTGCCTGCTCTTTCCGGATGTATTCCATTTTATCTTCGGGTTTAGCTTCGGCAATAAAATCGTCGACACCTGCTTTATTTGCTATATATTTAGCTGTTAGTATATTATCTCCTGTAACCATTACTGTTTTGACGCCCATTCGGCGCAATCTTTCAAAACGTTCAGTCATTCCGGGTTTGATAATATCCTGTAATTCAATGACACCGAGTACTTCGTTATTTTTGGCAACTACGAGGGGTGTTCCCCCATTGGTAGCAATATTTCGCGTAAGTTTTTCGGCATCTTCAGGATATTTTCCGCCTGATTTTTCTACCAAATCTTTGATGGTTTCAGAGGCTCCTTTCACTATTGCCACACCATCGCGAAGTTCGATACCCGAACATTTGGTTTGAGCAGTGAAATGAATCCAACGACATCCAGCCAGACGACTTTTGTCTGCTTCGAATCCTTTTTCGGAACAAAGTTCTACAATAGATTTTCCTTCGGGTGTTTCATCAGAGAGTGAAGCACAGAGGCAAGCATCGATCAATTCTTTTTCACACTCAGGATAAATAGAATGAAATGCGGTTGCTTTACGGTTTCCGATAGTGATGGTTCCGGTTTTGTCGAGTAGTAACGTATCTACGTCGCCGGCGGTTTCAACGGCTTTTCCCGATTTGGTAATGACGTTGGCACGTAAGGCTCTATCCATTCCGGCAATACCGATGGCGGAGAGTAGTCCGCCGATAGTGGTGGGGATTAGGCAAACGAATAATGAAATCAGTGCGGCAATGGAGATGGCCGTATTGGTATAGTCGGCAAAAGGTTTTAGCGTAACGCATACGATCAAAAACACCAGTGTGAATCCGGCAAGTAAAATTGTTAATGCAATTTCGTTGGGGCTTTTTTGACGCGAAGCCCCTTCTACGAGAGCAATCATTTTATCAAGAAAGCTTTCTCCGGCCGAAGCCGTAACACGTACTACAATATGGTCGGATAACACCTTGGTTCCACCCGTAACGGAAGTTTTGTCACCGCCTGCTTCACGGATGACGGGAGCGGATTCCCCGGTGATGGCACTTTCATCTATAGAAGCAAGTCCTTCCACAATTTCACCATCTGATGGGATGATGTCACCCGCGTTACACTCGAATAAGTCTCCTTTTTTTAACTCGGAACTGCTGATTGTAACCACTGCGCCACCCACGATTTTGTTTGCAGGTGTTTCCTCTCGTGTTTTGCGTAAACTTTCGGCTTGTGCTTTGCCACGTGCTTCGGCAATGGCTTCGGCAAAATTTGAAAATAGCAGAGTCGCAAAAAGAATAACAAATAGGATGAGGTTGTATCCAAAGGAACCTTGTCCGCTCATGCCGAAAAGGACGCCGATTGTTACAACACCCATCATGATTGTAGCGATTAGTACTGTAAACATTACGGGATTGTGGTACATTATTTGGGGATTCAATTTTTTCAAAGACTCTTTTAATGCACCTTTTATTTGATCTTGAGTCATTATTTTATTTTGTTTCATACGATATTACAATGTTAAAAATTCAGCAATCGGACTTAATGCCAATACGGGGAAGAATGCTAAAGCGGCGATAATCAAAATGACAATAAAAGTCATAACAGAGAAGGTAAAAGTATCGGTTTTTAAAGTTCCGGCACTTTCGGGAATATATTTTTTGTTTGCTAATATGCCTGCAATGGCTACTTGTCCTATAATTGGTACATAACGACCGAAAATCAAAGCAATACCGGTAGAGATGTTCCAGAACGGAGTATGATCAGCTAACCCTTCGAAACCGGAACCGTTGTTTGCGGCCGATGAAGTAAATTCATATAACATTTCGCTTAGCCCGTGGAACGATGGATTGTTCAACCATTCGGAAGCTAATGTGGAGTTGTTTGCGGCCAAGAATGTTGATAATGCAGTTCCGACCAATATCAGGAATGGATGTAGCAGTACGACAATTGTGGCGATTTTCATTTCTTTGGCTTCAATTTTTTTGCCCAGAAATTCGGGTGTTCTTCCTACCATTAGCCCACTGATGAATACGGCTATAATGAGAAACATATAGTAATTCATAAAACCTACGCCTACACCTCCAAACCAACAGTTAATCTGCATATTCAGCATGGCCAGCATTCCTGAGAGTGGTGTCATACTGTCGTGCATACCATTTACGGAACCGTTTGAGGTAACTGTAGTAGTCATGGCCCACCAAGCTGTAGCCGCAGACCCTAAGCGCGTTTCTTTACCTTCCATGCTACCGTTGGATTGCGAAATACCCATTTCGGCAATGGCTTTGTTACCTTGCATTTCTTGATTTACAGTAATGCAAACAGTGGTAACATAGGCGCAAAACATGACACCGAAAATCATAGCGGCTAATTTGCGTCGGCGCAAGTAGAATCCAAGACACCATATCATCGCCATAGGAATCAGTATGATGGAAATACATTCCACCATATTGGTAAAATAAGTTGGGTTTTCAAGTGGATGTGACGAGTTAACACCAAAGAATCCGCCACCGTTGGTTCCTAATTGTTTGATAGAAACAATTGCAGCTACTGGACCTTGGGAAATAACTTGTTCCTGACCTTCGAGAGTCTGTATTGTTTGCCGCCCGAAAAGGGTCATTGGTGTACCGTCGAGAATTAACAGGATTCCTACAAGCATGGAAAGTGGCAGTAGAATACGTGTGATACTGCGAACCAGATAAACCCAAAAGTTTCCGATGGTTTGAGTTGTTTTTTCCGACATGGCTTTCAACATCGCTGCAAAAGCTGCCATGCCGGTAGCTGCCGTCGTGAACTGAAACAGCATAATGACAAAAATTTGTGTAAAATAAGTCAAACCTGTTTCACCACTATAATGTTGTAGGTTGCAATTTACCATGAAACTGATACAAGTATTGAAAGCCAGCGACACATTTTGTCCCAAATTGTTGTCGGGATTAAGCGGTAATGCTCCCTGACACGTTAGCAACACCATTCCCCATATAAACCAAAAGAAGTTCAGTGTCAACAATACTTTCAGAAACCGTTTCCAATTCATCTGTTCGTTCGGATCTATCGAACAGATGCTGTATAGCTTGTTTTCAAAAGGTTCCATAAAATCGAGTAACGATTTTTCTCCGCGATATACCTTTGCAATATATTTCCCCAATGGGTAGCTCAACGCCACCGACAATACGATTTGCAAGGCAATACTTGCCACTTCTTTGTCCATAATTTTTAAAATTTTTCAGGTTTAATCAATACATATATCAGATAGCCGAATAGGATAATGCTGATAATCAATAATACTGTGTACATTTTTTCTTTGTTTTTAAATTATTTACATTTTGTCGAACCATTTAATGGATAAAAAGAACAGTCCGAAACAGGCGAACCCCAATATGAGAAGCAATATAAATAGTATGACTATCATAGTATAAATTTTAAAATTCGCTTGATAGTACATAATTACTGTGCCAAAATGATTAAAATAATGATTGTCTGTTGGTTAATAAAATTCTGAATTTTGATGACCTTTTCATTTTGAAAAGGTTGTTTTTCATTTTGAAAGGGTAAGGGAGGGTTAGAGGATCAAAATATGGGAAAAGAGATATGGAACTTTTTTTGAAAAGTAATATTGAGTGGCGAGAATAGAGCAAAATAAGAGTAGGAAATAAATTTACCGAAGTGTTAGGAGCCGATCAGGATGAATTGTGAATGGATGGTTGCGTTGATATCGCTTTTCAAGACGAGATAATACGCAAAAATGTTGTACGTAGTGTAAGAAATATAGAGGAATGAAGCAAATGCAGCTATAAAAAACGATATTGATTTTTAATCTATTCTTGCGATACAGGATGATATTAAAATGTAAATGCGATGCATCGTGTCTTTTAAACAATACTATATCTATCTCTATCGATTTCGTTTATTACCAAATGGTAACTTTATTTTGAAAGACAACAGATACTTTTGCAATGATTTTTAGAGAAAATATAGTATGAAAGATTGTATTGATTTTGAGAAAGAAAACATTGGTTCTTTGTTTAAAAAAATGTTTTTTCCGACGTTGTTCGGTATGATGTTTACTGCTGTGTTTACCATTACGGATGGTATTTTTGTGGGAAGAGGTGTCGGAAGCGATGCCTTGGCATCGGTAAATATTGTGGCTCCTATTTTTATGCTTTCAACGGGCATCGGGCTGATGTTCGGAATGGGAGCTTCGGTAGTGGCTTCTATTCATTTGTCGGCAGGCAAGATAAAAACCGCAAAAATCAATATGACGCAGGCAATTATCACTTCTTCTTTGCTCTTGATCCTCCTTTCCGGATCGATTATGTTATTTCCCGATAGGGTATTGTTGTTGCTAGGTTGTTCGGAGAGATTGATGGAGCCTTCGAAGGCTTATTTATACGGTATTACACCTTTTTTAATGATAAATGCTTTGGTTTGCCTATGTGGCTTTTTTATCCGCTTGAGCGGAGCACCCAAGTATGCGATGCAATGTTCCGGAGTGGCTGCTCTTCTCAATGTTATCCTTGATTACTTATTTATATTCGTGTTTAAATGGGGAATTTTCGGTGCTGCTCTTGCTACAGGTATAGGAACCGTTGTCGGTGTTGTAATGATGTTGGCATATTTATGTCAATCGCGTAATTTGTTGCATATCGTCAGGATGAAACTGTCGAAAAAAAGTTTTTTGCTGATGGCGCGAAATGTGAGGTATATGTGTATACTTGGTTTTTCTTCATTTTTGAGCGAAATGGCAATAGCTTGTATGATGTTGTGCGGAAACTATGTTTTTATGCGATATATCGGTGAAGACGGCGTAGCGGCTTTCAGCATTGCCTGTTATTTTTCTCCTATTGTATTTATGTTGTATAATTCCATTGCGCAGTCTTCGCAGCCGATTATCAGTTTTAATTACGGTATCAACGAACGTGTGCGGGTTGTAAAAGCTCGAAACTTATCGTTAAAGGTAGCTTTGGGTTGCGGTTTGGGGCTTTTGCTCGGAACAGTGCTTTTCAGTTCTCGGATTGTTTCCCTGTTTATCGATAGTTCTGCAACGGCTTACGCTATTGCCGATAACGGGCTTCCTCTGTATGCGTTGGGATTTATTCCTTTTGCTGTGAATGTTATTCTGATGAGCTATTTCCAAAGTGTGGAACAAATCAAAATGGCGACATTTATTACTCTTATGCGGGGATTTGTATTTATGATCGTTTGCTTTGTCATACTTCCTCACATTATAGGGATTCCCGGAGCTTGGCTGGCGATACCGTTTTCAGAGATGTTGACCTTGTCGATATGTCTTCCGTTTTTTATGAAAAGGAAAAAGGAAGCTTTGGTAAGACGGTAGTCTTATCGTTTGTTTTTCAATCCTGCTCTGATCCTGCTCAACGATTGAGGGGTAACGAACAGATATGATGCCAACTTTTTAAGCGGAACGTTTTGTAATAGTTCCGGAAATTCCTTTAGCAGGCTCAGATAACGTTCTGTGGCATCTTTTTTATCCCAAAGAAACAATATGTCGTTTTCTACGAATAAGGTATGTTGTTCAAATAACAGACGTGTCAGATTGGCAATTTCTATGGATGTGGTGCATAAATCGTCGAGCCGACGTTTTGTAATGCCATAGGCAGTACTGTCTGTTTCTGATTCGATTCGAATTTCGGAAGGAGCGTCGTTGGCATAGCCCCATATTGAAAAGGCAAGGGTGGCTTCGGTGGCAAACCAAAAGGTAAATTCTCCGCTTTGGTTGTGTCTTGAAGCTCGCCAAATACCTTTTTTTAAGATATATAGCGAGGTGTTGCGGTTGCCTGCGTCTACAATGCAATCTCCTTTGCTGAAATGATATTCTTGCATTTCTTTCAGCAGTTCACGCACGGCATGTTCGGCAACGGTGTAGTTTTTTGATACTTTTTTTATTAGGGTTTCCATGATGCAAAGGTACAACAAATGGTGAACTTGTAAAGATGGTGCTTTTTATGACATTTTGTTTTTCTTTTTTGTATGCTTTTGTGTGAATCTCATTGCGATACACGATACCTTTGATTTTCACTCTGGGATATTGGTGTTTGTTTATAGAATCCACATTTTTTGTAGATGCAGGATGCGTTGTTGTAGAAATGGAATAGATGTTTAACCTATGTTTTTGCCGATATGATACGGGTAGTATGATCTTCGTTTTGGAGTTGGATGATTCGTTCTGTATGAATTTGTTCTATAAAGGTATCATCGTGTGAAATAACAAGTAGCGTGCCCT
>CAYYUE010000032.1:0-15787 GCA_964474745.1 uncultured Bacteroidaceae bacterium
CTCCTGATTGTACTACTTTTAAATTGTTGCTAAGCAACGTATCGGCATAATAATTGACTTTTAAATTGGCTTCCATTATCAGAATACCGAAATAAATTTGATTGATGCGATTTTGTAATGCATCCAATTCTTTATCCAAAGTTAATTGAGATACTTTGGTTTCGGCTTCGATACTTTCCTGCTGTGCTTTCGTTATTCCTCCATCCCAAAGAGTTTGATTCAATTGTAACATCCATTTGTATTGATCATTGGAAAGTCCTTTGAAGTCGATACCCATTTGTTGATACAATTGATTCATCTGAGCAGGAAACTCGGTTACTGCATTTTGATAAGTAGCTTGCCCGAAAAATGCAAATTGGGGAAGGTAGGCTTTGGCAGCATTGGAAAAAGAAAATTGTGATAATTTTTCCACCAATCCATATTGTCGGATTAATGGATAATTTTCTCGCGAAAACCGATAACATTCTTCCAATGTCACGGCACGAACACTAACAGCCATCAAGAGTCCGCTTACTACAATACATATACGTTTCATGATCGGATTATTTGCTTATTGTAATCATATTTTCAACCCAATACGGAATCATTTTGCGCCGTTCTTCTATCAACGCTCGAAATCCGGCATCATCTACCCCAACCAAATTTTGTACAATCGGTTTCCCTACAAAAGGAAACATAATCAAAGACATGATATTCATAAAAATTTGAAAGGTCTCTATTGTAGGATTTCCTGAAAATTCCCTCATTTGCTTTTCGAACACTGAACCCACAACCATGCTTCGCGGATTGATTGTATCGATCCACTCCTGTTGATGATTGTAGAGTTCTCCTATAAAAAACATAGGAAGATCAGGTTCTTCAAGCCATAATTGTATGTAACTATCAACCAACCTTTGTAAATTACTCATAAAATCGATGGTATCGTCGTTCAGAAATTCGATTATTGATTTCTTAAACATCTCAAGGGTCTCTCTCATTATTTCTTTAAACAATTGTTCTTTGCTTTTGAAATAATAATTAAGCAATGCCAGATTTACACCGGCTTCGTCGGCGATATCACGCGTACGAGTTGCCGAAAAACCTTTTTGTTTAAAAACTTTTCTTGCCGCCGCTTTTATTTTTGATTCTGTATCTGTTGCCATCACTATGGTGTTTAAATAAAATGCAAAAGTACACTTATTTTAAACAAATGATTAAAACAAATGATTAAAAACACTTAAACAGATCACAAATTATTTACAAACAGCCTCTTATATAAAACCGAAAATTTACAAAGTATTTTTCAACTGTTCTATTTTCCATTGTCGATCCAGTGAATAAATATTTTCTACCTTTTCCAAATAGGCATGAAGTATCAAACATTTTTTATACAAACTTGTTTGGTCTTGGTTTGGTTCGTTAGCGGCGATAAACAAAAGGATATCTGTAAGTTTTTCCAAATTTTGATCATTGAACCCTTTCTCTGCTTGAAGGATATGGATAAAGTTGTCCTCGGGAAAATGGATCAGTTCTTCGATATCAATATCCAATTCTTCTTTGAACATTTGATTTGCTATTTCTATTCCGCTGCTGATTTGTCCCTGATTTTTTATTCCCAACAAGTTTGCAGCTATCTTTCCCAAAACTATTCCGAGTTGGTCAATTTGCCTTTTTAAATAATCTCGTTGCTCCATGATTTTGTTTCTCTTTTATTTTATAGTGGCTTTTAACGAATTCATAATATGACGATAAGCGGAACTAACCTCTGAATGCAACCTACAATAATACCCAAATTATGCATGCAATTCAATCCTGAAACTGTCACAATACTTTATTTAATCACATTATCGTAACAACAAAACAGTTCCCTTTTGAACAGCGGTCGTTTTTTGCATGGTTTTGGTATAAGAAACATACCAAACATAAGTACCCTGAGGGCATTGATTTCCGGAAAGGGTTCTTCCATCCCATCCTGTAGAAATATTGTTTGTTCGAAATACCAAAAGTCCTTTTCGATCATAAATAAACAATTTAAAACTATTAAAATTGTCTTGACTGTATGATTTAAATAATTTATTATCACTACCATTCGGTGTAAACACATTTGGAAACGAAATGGAAAAATTATGTACCGGAATAGAAAATAAAGTATCCCCTGCACATCCCATAGTATTGAATGATGTCAATTTTACTTCAATGGAATCGGAATATAAAACATCAAAATGAGCTACAAAAGAAGATTTGGAAGACGTTTTTTCATTCCCGAATTCCCAATATGAGTGGTCTAAATTTGCTGAATTATCTGAAAATCGGATAATAGGATTTTCCCTATCTATGTAAGAAGGTGTGTATTCCAATTTGATAATAGGAATCGGAGCCCATGTTATTTTTTCAGTAATAGGAGACGTATTACACCCGTTTTGTCCATATCCAATAACTGAATAGATGGTTGTTTGATGCGGTACCACTATAATGGTATCCGAAAATTCTTGACCGACCAAAGAAAAATCGAATGGCGAAGCACTCCACAAAAAAGAAAATGCATTTGTCGCTATTAATCGTATCGTATCTCCTTCACAAATTTGATTTTTCGATGTTACAATCTGAGGTGCGACTATTTTCATATGAACACTATCCCAAACCGAACATCCGTCGGATACAATTATTTTTATATAACATGTCGTATCCGTAGTGGGGCGAATTTCGAATATGCTATCTCTTCCTATCGGAATCGTATTTTTCGAACTATACCATTCATAATTACCATTCGGAATATCTGTATCGATTTTCAGTATACTGGAATTACCTATACATACAATAGAATCACTTTCAATTTCGTATTTAGGAATATGTACTACAAATAAAGTATCAAAAGTTGTTGAAAAGCAAGAATCTAAATTTATTACCCTATATTCTATAATTGTTGTGTCATAAAAAGTATATACAAAATGAGTAAGAGTATCAATAGTATCCAGTATTTCTTTTTGGGTACGCAATATCCATTGTCTGTGCATGATGTCATCGGACGAAGAAGCTCCCGTAATTGCAACCGTATCTCCAACACAGATATGGTTTCTACTTAATTGAATTTTTATCGGTGTTTCTCCTATAATGGAAATAGGAAGAAGCATTTCTGCATAACAATAGGGATCATACGTATTTACCCGAATGCCAAGATTATAATTGCCTCTTGATGCATATTGGAACGAAGCTCTTCCTCCTATATGCGTATAAATTGGAAATACCGAATCTTCCTCATAAAATGACCATTTTGTCAAACTTGAATCTACATTATATGTAGGATCTTCCTCAAAAAGAGAATAACTTAAATCTTCTACATGAATCTTTTTATCACAATCGTTGACCGTATGCACATGAATGACAGGTTTCTTGTTCGAAACGACTGCATAAAGTTCCGTTATAATAGGTTTCATCGGATCCATATATGAAATCGTAACACATTTAAACCAGTTTGTTCCAACCCGATTTCCGTTGATTATTGGGAAATCGGATTCATAAACATCCAATACCGAATCTATTCTACCAGAGGTATGCTCAATCGTCCTATTTAATCGTACAAAATTACCGTTCTCAGTTCCATCGCTACTTGCATACCATACATAATCCGACAAATTGGAAGGTGCTGAAATTGTGGCTACATAATTACTCCCCACAGCACATGTATTTGCCACCAGAGTCATAGGTTGACAGCTTCCGGCAATATAGCAATATCCGGGATCAAATTCATAGAAACAATCACTCATATATATTTCAATTCGAACTTTCTCATATAAGCAATCATATAAATTAATCGCGGCTGTCGACCATGGTTTGTACACATTAGGACAATAGCTCCCGGGGGGTTGATATACATTCCATCCCTCGGGGACAATGCCACCGGTGTATACATCAGGAGCCTGTACGATATAACAAAGATCATCTCTGATCGGGGATGATTGCCAAATACCATTCACTTTTTTACATACCCTAATAACGAATTCCGGATCCGTAGATTCTCCATGTCCCGGAGACGACAAAACAATAGCAAAGTTAATGATTGCCAATGCATTTTCAGGGGTTACGGTATATTCATAAAATAATGCTTCCGCACTATAGTCTATAATAGAGCACATGTCTCCCAAACGAATGCTGCTGGAAAAACCGGGAGGTATTCTGGGCAACACTCCTCCTGTATTAGAGTCTCCTCCAGGATCCGTAACTATTTTAAAACGATATCGATCATTATCGGGAAAAGTTGCTGCCTGCGGATTTCTACAACGAGGTGTTTGAAGGCTTGCCAAACCAGATCCCGGGATATTTCCAGAATTTACAGATGTATTATATAGCTGAGAACAGGAACTAATACCTTGAGTGCGTCTTCCTGTTTTTCCATACCAATGATCCGAAAACGTAACAGGATTTTTAAATCCTTCACATGTAGAAGTTGTTTGAGATAGTAACATTATAGGTCCAAAATATGCAATAAAAATCAAAAAAAACTTTTTCATGGCAATATCAAATTTGTAGTCCCGCCAAAAATTCATGAAGCTATCAATACAATAAAAATATTCAAATTGAGGTTCCTATCCAATAAAATCATTTATAATGATCATTTTATTTTAAAATAGGTTCCAAATTTATTTATAAATTCTATATAAAAAATGTTAACCCTTATTCTTAATCCAAATGTAATTAATTCAACTTTTATTGATTAAAAATCAACTTTTAATATCTTAAAATAATCTCTATCGAAATAGGTCATTCATTATCAAATCACATATCATTTATAAAAAAACAATGCATTCCACTATGTATTTTTAAGATATGTGAAACCAAATACTATAAAGACAAGCATCACCAAATAATTTCATTCTTTTATTTCAAATCAGGGTTGCAATTTATTAAGCCGGGCTTAAAAATAAACCAATGCATTCTTTTACATATCATTTACCCTAAATTTACATGTAACTGAAAAAAAGAATCTATTGATAAATCCCTTCTTTTCTTGATCCGTTATTTTTTCATATATTTACTTACCGACTCCATGTTTGTCGTTTTTTATTTCGATTTGGTCATGGGGTTTTCAAGAAATTCATGTAAATTTGCATTTCCTTTTTGACAATAAAGTTGAAACTAAAAAACTATAAATAAAATGATTACAAAGTTAGACGACGTTTTGGCATTGGCCAAATCAAAAGGTAAAAAAAGATTGGTTGCAGCTTATGCCAATGATGCTCATACCATTGGAGCGGTTAGTAAAGCGATCGATGCAGGTATTGTAGAAGCTACTTTGGTGGGCGACATCGAGACCATCAAAAAAGTATGTGCCGAAGAAAAAATTGACGTAAACAAATTTGAATTGGTACAGGAAGCCGATGAAGCCAAAGCCGGATCGGTGGCCGTTCAATTGATCAACGAAGGAAAAGGTGACTTTTTGATGAAGGGCTTATTAAGCACCGATAAATATATGCGTGCTATTTTAAACAAAGAAAAAGGATTGATGCCCGGTCCTAAAGCAATGTTGACACATATTACCGTTTTTGAGGTACCTACTTATCATAAATTGTTAATAGCAGGAGATGTGGCTATTATTCCCGCTCCCGATTTGAATCAGAAAATAGCAATTTGTAACTATGCCATTAAAACAGCACATGCATTGGAAATTGCAAAACCGAAAGTTGCTATCTTGGCTGCTACGGAACAAGTATCATCGGGAATGCCGGCGTGTATAGAAGGTGCTATTATTGCGAAAATGGCAGACCGCGGACAAATTAAAGGGGCATGGGTAGACGGCCCGTTAGCATTGGACGTGGCTATTGATAAAGAAAGCGCAGCAATCAAAAAACTTACAGGTGATGTTGCAGGCGATGCCGATTGTTTGGTATTTCCAAACATCGAAGCAGGGAATATGTTCTATAAAGCCTGCACTAAATTTGCTAAAGCCGAACTGGCAGCCATGGTAATGGGTGCCAAAGTACCTTGCATTCTTTCTTCGCGAGGCGACAGCGAAAAAACAAAACTGTATTCTATTGCATTGGCATCGTTATCGTGCAAATAGAATCCTCATATGTCATAATGATGAGAAAGGACTGTAAAAGCAGTCCTTTCTTTTTAGTTTTTCAGTAAAAATATACAACAAATGATCCATTTTTATAAAGAACTGGGACTTGCCATAACCGTATGCGATACCGAAGGCAATATTTTGGAGATGAACGACAAATCCGCTGCAACCTTTGCGAAATCGGGAGGGATGGAATTGATCGGAAAAAGTTTGATGAACTGTCATCCCGAACCTGCAAAATCAAAACTTATCGATATGTTGAACCATCCTCGTACAAATGCCTATACCATTGAAAAAAACGGAATAAAAAAGCTGATTTATCAAACGCCATGGTACGAAGACGGAATTTTTAAGGGATTGGTAGAACTTTCTATGGAAATACCGGCAGACATGCCTCATTTTGTACGGAAAGGATAGCCTTACTTTTTTACCGATTTCGAAAGTCCCAACCTATATCAGGCTTCAGGTTGTTGAATCGGTGCCGGCTTTTTCACCTTTTTTTCCGAATACAGATCGAGGGCAACAATAACGGCCGTAAATCCCCAAAAAGGAACCGAAAGTTTGTCGGTATCCAAAAAATTGTTGAAAATACCATGAACGTAATAAGTAAACAACCCTAATGTAAAACTGATTGCCAAAGAAGCGATTTGTTTGCTTTTGGCAGTTCTGTATACCCGAATTCCGGTAGCAAACGTAATTCCGAAAACGAGCACCGTAAATAAGGTACCCGGAATACCTTGATCGGCCAAAGGACCTATATACTCGCTGTGCGCATTTCCCAAATTGCCGGAATTGGTGCTGATGGTAGAAAGCTGATAGGACCGCTGATAACTTCCATAAATAAATTGATAAGTACCCGGTCCCCATCCGGTTAGGGGGCGTTCTTCGAACATACGCAATGCCGAAGCCCAACGGTTAAGGCGTTCCACATTCGAGGCATCAGTAGAAATATTTGATATGGATTTTACTTGATCGGCTATATTATACGAAGAATCCTGGCTGTTTTTACCCAGTTTGTACAATACATCTGCTTGATATGTAAAAAATACGGAAACGGCAATCAGGGCCAGTACAAGCATCCATTTTACTTTCATTCCCAGTTTGATGGCATAAAACACAAAAACAGAACCTACTACGCTGATCCATGCCGCACGGGAATAAGAAAGTCCCAGCCCTAGTATGAATAAACCAAATGCTCCGATGGAAAGAATCCGGACAAGAGGGTTTTTTCTCTTTTCAAATGCGAAATAAAACGCTGTAGGCACAAACATGGCAATAACCACACCGTAAGCCGTATGGTCATTGTAGAAAGGTTTCATAACCCGATGCAACGTCTGCAAATCCGAAAAATCCGAAAGCGTTTTAACCGTCGAAATCAAAATAACAATCAGTAATGAAAGCCCGTAGCACCAATAAAATTGCTTGATTCTAAGCGTGTTTTTAAAAATTTGAACGGCCGCAAAAAAGAACGGAATTACAAACCACAGCCGAGCTGCCAAATACTTGAACGAAACCGTCGGAAATTCGGAGGTTACAGATGTAACAAGCATCCAAACAAGCGAACATATAACGGCAATGGAAACAGGATGTTTCAAAATACGAGTATCGTATGTTTTGGCAACCAAAACACGAAACAGAAACATAAATGAAAACAAAACCATCATCGGTTCTACCGGCATGGAAAGATCCGACCCGGGAATAATTGCATAATCAATTGCGAAAGGAGTAAACAAGGCAATGGCCAATAGCCCCGTTTCCAATTTTAAGGCGAATAAAAGCAATACCAATCCTATCAGTGGAATTCCTATTAAAAAATAAAAATCCTTAGTAAGAAAAAACGAATTTACAACAAGAAAGGCAAGTGTAACTCCTATTGCAATTACAAGAGCATCGTTCTGCCGAATCCATTGTCTTATTTTGTAAAAAAAATACATCATACTATGTAAAATCGAGAAAAAGAGCGTGAAGTTATCTACCAATTATTCTTTTGTTTCGGTCAATTTCCACGATTTGTAACGGTCAACCAGCAACAAGGTTAAAATACACATGATCAGAGAAGCAAACGTTCCCAGCAATACAATGATCATCCGTTTGGGATATGCTTTTTTATCGGCAGGAACAGCTTTATCCAACCAAAATTTATACGAAACCACTTCTTGCAAATCCGTTTCCCTTTCGGCCAATTGCGTTTGTAACGCTGCCAATTCTTCTCGTTTGGCTTTTATCAAGTTGTCGATACCTGCAAAACTTCCGTTCGCTGTTTTATGCGAAGCTAATTCGCTTTGAATGCGTTGAGCGGCTCCCGTATTTCCGGAACCTACTTGTTTTGCCAACTCCTGATACATGCGATTTGTGTAATCCGAATAGTTGTAAAGGCCGCCTAACGAATCTTCCAATCGAACAATTTCATTTTCTAAACGCAAACAAACATCTTTCATGATCAAATAGGCATCGGTAGCTCTATCTTTTTGAATACGATTGCACAGCGTATCGTAGTTAACCGCAATAAAATTGGCAATATCGGCGGCATATTGAGGATCGGTATCCAAAACAGATACTTCTACTCCCAAATACTCTGTACGGCGTACGGAAATGTTTCCTTTGTAATTTTCCATTAACTGAAAATATTTATCTTCCGCATTCGGATTGATTCCATAGTGAACCATTAAATTAAACTTATTACACACATCTTCGCGCATCGACTGTGAAGAAAGAATCTGGATAGCATATTCGCAATCCCGCTCGATACCGTAATCCATAAAATCCATACTGTAACGGTCCACAAGAATAGCTTTCGATAAACGGTTCGAACTTGTCGGGAAAATAACGATGGAAGACTTATATCGAGGAGTGACCAAAAAAGAAACGGCAAGTGAAACCGCAAAAGATCCTACCAATACGCATAACAACACTTTACGCCATTTGTAAAAGAATTTAACAGAAGTTGCTAATGAAAAATCGTTACCGAAAGAACTATGCTTCATTGTTGTATAAGTTTAAGAAATAAATATTGATTTTAAAATTTCAATAACTTGAAACGAAAGAATACCGATTATAGTATAATTATTAAAAAAACAAAAACAATCCTATAAGGAACATCCATACCCAATAAACAGCTTATTTGTTGGGTAAAGGACCCTCAAAAATATATAAAACGACGCAACAAAAACGAAAGAGAAAAGTTATTGTAACAGAAATCCGACATAACAACCTCACACCGACACAAAAGGAAAAAAACATACCGAAAACGAATTAGAAATTAACGTTCATTAGCAGTAAAGAATACATGGAAAAACAAGCCGCACGACGACGTATAGAAGAACTTTCGGAAATAATAGATCATTATAATTACGAATATTACATGAACGACACTTCGATCATTTCGGATTATGATTTCGATCATTTGCTTGCCGAGCTGATTCAGTTGGAAAAAACATACCCGGAGTTTGCACTACCCACGTCCCCAACCAAGAGAGTGGGGGGCGAAATCAACAAAACGTTTCAACAGGTATCGCATAAATACCCCATGCTTTCGTTGAGCAATACTTATTCTATCGAAGAAATCATAGACTTCGATACCCGCACGCGGAAACTCCTCAACGAAACTCCTTTCTCATACGTATGCGAACTCAAATACGACGGCGTGGCTATCGGAATTACCTACCGAAACGGAATACTGGCGCAGGCGGTAACCAGAGGAGACGGAGAGCAGGGGGACGACATTACGGACAACATAAAAACGATTCGGACCATTCCTCTTAAACTGAAAGGAAATTATCCGGAAGAATTTGAGATTCGGGGCGAAATTATTTTCCCCTGGAAAGCGTTTGACGAATATAATGCTATGCGCATAGCCAACGAAGAGGAACCTTTCGCGAACCCCAGAAATGCCGCTTCGGGCAGTTTAAAGCTGCAGGACTCATCCGAGACGGCCAAACGTAAGTTGGATTGTTATCTGTACTTTTTGTTGGGAGACAACCTCCCTGCCGAAACACATTACGAACGCTTACAGATAGCGCGGCAATGGGGTTTTAAAATTCCGGCATATGTGCAGCCGTGCCAAAACTTGCAAGAAATACAAGATTTTATAGAATATTGGGATGTCCATCGTTCGGAGCTTCCTTTTGCTATCGACGGCGTAGTCATTAAAGTGAACCAAATCCCTTTATGGGACAAATTGGGAATGACCGCCAAATCGCCTCGGTGGGCGATTGCCTATAAATTTAAAACAGAACGGGTGTCTACCCTATTGGAAAGCATCGATTTTCAAGTAGGGCGTACCGGGGTGGTTACCCCCGTAGCCAATTTGGAGCCTGTACAATTGGGTGGTACCACCGTAAAAAGAGCTTCACTGCATAATGCCGATATCATCGACAAACTCGATGTACGTGTCGGCGACACCGTATTTGTGGAGAAAGGGGGCGAAATTATTCCCAAAATAGTGGGCATCGACCTCGACAAAAGGCCTCTGCATGCCGTTCCTTTTCAATACGTTACTGTCTGTCCCGAATGTGGTACGCCTTTGGTGCGCAAGGAAGGCGAAGCAGGTTTTTACTGTACTAACGAAGACGGCTGCCCTCCTCAGCTGGTCGGCAAATTAGAACATTTCGTAAGCCGAAAAGCAATGGATATCGATACCATGGGAAGTGAGCGGCTGGCGATGCTTTTCGAACGCAAATTGATCCGTAATTGTGCCGATTTGTACGACTTAAAAAAAGAACAGCTCATCGGACTCGAATCTATTGGAGAAACCAAAAAGAAAACCAGCATCCAAGAGAAAGGAGCAGAAAATATTCTTACGGCTCTCGAGCTATCGAAACAGGTTCCGTTCGAACGGGTTTTGTATGCAATAGGAATTCGTTACGTGGGTGAAGTGGGAGCCAAAAAACTGGCACGGTATTTTAAAAATATCGATGCTATTGCACAAGCCGAAATTATGGAGTTGGCTATGGTGGAAGATATCGGTGAGAAAATTGCGGTGTCGGTTCATGAATACTTTAACAACACCAAGCACCTGGAATTGATGATTCGGTTACGCAATGCAGGCTTGCAGTTCGAAATACAGGAAACACGGCTTTCGAATGTACTGGAGGGCTTGTCGTTTGTGGTAAGCGGGGTATTTACCCACTTTTCGCGCGAACAGCTGAAACAGCATATCGAACAGCATGGAGGCAAAGTCATCAGTTCCATATCGTCGAAAACCTCCTATGTAGTAGCCGGTGACAAGATGGGGCCCGAAAAGCTGAAAAAGGCTGAAAAACTAGGTATTCCGATTTTACATGAAGAAGACTATCTACAAAAAGTGAATTCAGCATCTCCTCAAGCCTTGTAAGCATTTTCGCATGCAACCCTATACCGTATGCCCCTTTCGTTGTTTCAAGAACGAAAGGGGCATTCTTTACGTACAATCGTACTTTTCGGAAAGGATTCTTTTTGATTCAAAAATCAAAGCTCCGATTCTCAAACAAAAGCCAGATGCGGTTTGGAGCCCTGATCAAAAGGGGATTCTTTGCCTGTATAATCAATCATCCGCGGCACGTTTTTTATCCTCTTCCAACAATCTTTGGGCCTCTTTTTTAAGATCTTCGGTTGTAAAATTGAATTTCGCAGCAATTCCCAATCCACATTTTTCATCTGCCAAATAAAACCGGGCAGCGGTACGAAACTTTATAAAATCGGGGACGCCATCCAGGGCTTCGCAGATATTCGAAACGGTTCGCATTTTTTCACCCTCGGGCATCAACCTGAAAAGAGCCCCGGGTTGAGCATAATAATCTATATCTACACGATGATTGTATTCCCCGGCATCTCCATCGATTTTTAAAGGAGGTTCGGCATACATACGATCGTGCATGGGGCCGTTAAAACTATTGGGTTCATAGTTCACCCCTGCTCCTCCGTTGTCGTCGATTCTCATCAAACCGTCTCTGTTATAATTGTCGACTTTCTTCAACGGCCTGTTCACAGGGATGGACTCGAAGTTCACGCCCAATCGGTATCTATGGGCGTCTCCATATGCAAACAAGCGCCCTTGCAACATTTTATCCGGAGAGAATCCTACTCCGGGAATATGATTTGCCGGATTAAATGCCGCTTGTTCTATTTCCGCAAAATAATTGTTGGCATTTCTGTTCAGTTCAAAATACCCTACTTCAATAAGAGGATAATCTTTATGGCTCCACACTTTCGTTAAATCAAAGGGATTCACTTTGTATGAAAGGGCTTCTTCTTCTCGCATCACCTGAATATACATGGTCCATTTAGGGAAGTTTCCCTGTTCTATATGGTCGAACAAATCCCGTTGCGATGCTTCTCTATCGTGAGCCACAATTTGTGCGGCTTCGGCATTGGTATAATTCTCTATTCCTTGTTGCGTTTTGAAGTGGAATTTTACCCAAAACCGCTCATTTTTCTCATTGAAAAAGCTATAGGTATGGCTTCCGAAACCGTGCATATGCCTATATCCTTTGGGAATGCCTCTGTCGCTCATCAGGATCATGACTTGATGCAACGACTCGGGGCTTAACGACCAAAAATCCCACATGGCAGTAGGGTTTCGCATGTTGGTTTTAGGGTCCCGCTTTTGTGTATGAATAAAATCGGGAAACTTCAACGGATCCCGGATAAAAAACACCGGCGTATTGTTCCCTACAAGATCCCAGTTCCCTTCATCCGTATAAAACTTGAGCGCAAAACCTCTGACATCCCGTTCCGTATCTGCCGCTCCGCGTTCCCCTGCCACCGTTGAAAACCTGGCAAGCAGAGGCGTCCTTTTCCCTACCTTCGAAAAGAGGGCTGCTTTGGTATATTTCGTGATATCATGTGTAACTATAAATTCCCCAAACGCACCCGATCCTTTTGCATGAACCACCCGTTCGGGAATGCGCTCTCTGTCAAAAGCGGCCAATTTCTCCAAAAACCATACATTTTCCAACAACGCCGGTCCTCGTTTTCCGGCTGTTTTTATATTTTCATTATCTGCAATGGGGTTTCCCGCATTTGAAACCAACGCCGTTTTCTTTGTTTCCATAAGCCTCCGTTTTTGATAAATAGTAATAAATTACGCGTCTATTTCATAGATTCCTTTATATTAATGCACAAAGAGCATACCAAACCCTTGTTGTTGAAGCAATTTATTTATTCACCACTACATCCCTATAAAACAATTATTTGTGCGATAGGCCCTAAGCCGGCAAATCCGAAATAATAAGCATTATCGTGTTTTCATAGAACCGATGTACTTCAAACAAACAATCCGATTCTCAATGAGAAACAATATGTTTTGTTGGCAAATAATTCCTTTAAAACAATCTATGATATTGTGGGACATACCTATCGTATCCGCTTCAAAATTCCTCTTTTACCGGATGCATTTGCAAAATGCTTGAAACAAGAAGGCTTGCATATTTCGTCTTTATGGAATTATTTCTATAAAAAAACGTATTTTTGCATATTCTTGAATTGTAGGAAGACCTTGAATAAAGGTAAGATTTTCAATGTTTTTTATAAACAGAATATCTTATCATGCGTTATAAAAGGAAGGTTGTCCGAAATACAATTCGGAGAAAAATTTCGATTTCAACGATACAAACATACACCCGTTAAATACCAAAAAAATGGCAGAAAATATAGAAACCGCAGAAAAGCAACCGCTTCATTTTTTAGAAGAAATTATCGTAAACGACTTAGCTACGGGAAAATACAAAAGCATTTTAACGCGCTTTCCTCCGGAGCCGAACGGATACTTACACATCGGCCATGCAAAATCGATTTGCTTGAACTTCGGTTTGGCAAAGAAATACGGCGGAAAAACCAATTTACGTTTCGACGACACCAATCCGGTAAAAGAAGATACGGAATATGTGGATTCTATTATGGAAGATGTAAAATGGTTAGGTTTCGACTGGGCACATATATACTACGCCTCGGATTATTTCGATCAGCTCTATGAATGGGCTGTGGAACTGATTCGAAAAGGGTTGGCCTATGTGGACGATCAACCGTTGGATGAGATTCGTAAAAACCGCGGGACGGTTACCGTACCGGGAGTCAACAGCCCTTTCCGCGATCGCAGTGTGGAAGAAAACCTGGCATTGTTTGCGCGTATGAAAAGCGGGGAATTCCCCGACGGATCGAAAGTATTGCGTGCCAAAATAGATATGGCACATCCCAATATGCAATTCCGCGATCCTGTGATGTATCGTATTTTACACGCCGAACACCACCGTACGGGCAACACATGGAGTATGTATCCGATGTACGACTACGCTCACGGACAAAGCGATTCCATCGAGCATATTACACATTCCATTTGTACATTGGAATTTGATATTCATCGCCCGTTGTACGACTGGTTTATTGAACAATTGAATATTTTTCCTTCGCACCAATACGAATTTGCCCGTTTAAATCTTAACTACACGGTAATGAGTAAACGCAAATTGTTGCAGTTGGTGAAAGAAGGGTACGTAAACGGATGGGACGACCCGCGCATGCCTACCATTTGCGGATTCCGCCGCCGAGGCTATACACCCGAAGCCATCCGCAACTTCTGCGAACGTATCGGAGTAGCCAAACGCGACAACGTAATCGATTTTTCACTGTTGGAATTCAGCTTGCGCGAGCATTTAAATAAAGTAGCTCCCCGTATGATGGGGGTTCTTAACCCTCTGAAGGTGGTGATTACCAACTACCCGGAAAACGAAACGGAATACCTTACCGCCATTAATAACCCCGAAGACGAAACGGCAGGAACAAGAGAGGTTCCTTTCAGCCGCGAATTGTATATCGAACGCGACGATTTTATGGAAAATCCTCCGAAGAAATACTTCCGGTTGTCTCCCGGGCAGGAGGTGCGGTTGCGGTATGCTTACTTTATTACCTGCCGCGAAGTGATCAAAAATGCCGAAGGCGATGTTATAGAGCTGCGGTGTACTTACGATCCTGCTTCGCGAGGGGGAAACTCACCCGACGGAAGAAAGGTAAAAGGTACCATTCATTGGGTTTCGGCACCTCATGCCGTAGATGCGGAAGTGCGATTGTTCGACCGGTTGTTTAAGGTGGAAAATCCTGAGGATGTCGAAGAAGGAAAAACATTTTTGGACAATATCAATCCGGATTCCTTACACACATTGTATTGCTGCAAATTGGAACCCGAATTGGCGCGCCTGAAAGCGTCGGACAAAGTTCAATTTGAACGGTTAGGCTATTTCTGTGTAGACAAAGACAGTGCTGCGGAACACTTGGTATTCAATCGTACCTGTACTTTAAAAGACAGCTGGGCAAAAGAAGTCAATAAATAACGAAATACCGTTCTTACCATAGAGAAATCCGGAATCGTTTGAAGTCGTGAAAATCAACGATTCCGGATTTTTGTTTTCTGAGTATATTATGGAAAAAGCACGCAATTAAACCCCCTATTCATATCCTTCTACAAAAAAAATGATACCTCATCATTAGGAATTATTTTTCTTTTTTATTTCTTTCGCTTTTTCAAAACAAGTTGCCGCTTCTTTATTTTCTCCCATTTTTTGCAATAATTTTCCTTTCATTTCCCAATATTCAGTGTTATTGGAATCCAACTCTATGGCTGTGTTAAAACAAGCAAGTGCCTCTCTATTTCGATTAAGCTCCATCAACGTTTCGCCTTTACTACTATATACGTCCGAATAATTAGAATCGCTTCTTATCGCTTCTTCATAACAATCTAATGCTTGAGTATATTTTTTTTGTTGATGCAATGTATAC
>CAYYUE010000033.1:0-15714 GCA_964474745.1 uncultured Bacteroidaceae bacterium
GTTTCCTTCATCTGTTCATCAGACAAAACGGGAGTCATAATGAAAACGGTTTCGTATTGTTTTACCATGTTTTGAATTATTTATTAAGTATAAATACTATATTGATTTTGGGTTGCAAAGTTACTATTTTTTTTTGAATCATAGCAAAAAAACGACAAATACCAATCAAACAGTAAAATAATTTTCTCGTAATAAATTGAAAACATGAACTATTTTGGAAGTTTATATATTATAAAAAGATCGATAAATGAAAACTTATCCTCAATAATCTATTGATAACTTTGACAATGATATGTGTTATAAGAAAAGTAATAATGTGTATTTTTGTTCGTTTAAATATACAAGTAATGAATATATAAATAGCTTAGAAATGAGTATAAAAAGAATTATTTTAGTGGGTATTTTTTGCTCTTTGTTTTGTTTGTCGAATGCGCAAAAGGATAAATTTACAACGTTTACCGCAGCGAATTATATTGGAGAAATTGCTGCTTTTTTAGAACAAGATAAAGGGAGTGATAAAAATCAATTAGCAGTAAATGAAGCTATGTTGAAAAAGTATACACCTATTTGGACCGAATATAGTAAAATCAATAAAGAGCGGATTGTAGAAATTTCAAATCAATTGCTGAAGCAGAAAATTCGTCCTCAGCCAGACTTTTATAAATTTGTTCAAGTTCAGATTGTTTTTAAAAATTCCACTCAAACAACTCAAAGTTTCGATAATTGGATTTCGTGTATGGAATTATTATTTGAAAAGAAAAAGAAATTGAAAGATTTTATTTCATTTATTGAATATACAGATAATATTCTTGTTCATCGCATTATTTATGAATCTCGTTCTTCAAAATGGGAAGCATCGCAATCGGCAACATTTATGTTCGATATTGTACAAAATAAAATTGTAGTAGTTTTTAATAAACCATTTGAATTATATTATAATTCGGATAAAGATGGTGGTACCATATTCGGAACAACAGGGATTTATGATGTGTTTGATAATGAGTGGATGGGTAAAGGTGGTAAAATAGACTGGGGTAGAACAGGTTTATCCAGTACGGAAGTTTGGGCTACATTGAATACGTATATTGCCAATACGAAATTTCCAAAATTTATGGCCGATTCAGTGGCATTTGTGAATAAAAAGTATTTTAAAGAACCGGTATATGGGCGTTTGGAGGAGCAGTTGGTAAATCAAATGGAACCCGAGAAATACGTTTTTCCTAAATTTCGATCGTATAAAAAAGATTTTATTATTCCAAGTATTTTACCGGAGGTTGATTACCGAGGGAGTTTTATGATGAACGGATCTAAATTTATTACTTCTGATACGAAAAATCCCGCAACACTTATTTTTTATCGCGATAATAAACCCTTTGCAATCGTTACTTCATTTAAGTTTTTTATTACTTCCGACAGAGTAACAAGCGAAGGAGCAGATATTAAAATATACATAGACGGAGATTCTATTTACAATAGCGGTGTTGATGTCCGTTATATCGCGGGGGATAAAAATCTTTCGTTTATAAATCCAAGTAATCGTAATTACTATGGTCCGTATTCCAATACGTATCATAATTTAGATATGTATTGCGAATCTATTACATGGGACAAAAAAGAAGATGTTCTTGATCTAGCGATGCTTCGCCAACAAGGTACTCAATCCTTTTCCACTTTCGAGTCAAGTAATTATTATTCATTAAATAAATACAGAGAAATTCAAGGAATCGATGAAACAAGCCCTCTACAGCGAGTATATCGGTATATGAAAAATAGGAATTCCGATGAGTTTTATCTAGATGAATTTGCCCAGTTTATTAAAATGGATATCATGCAGGCTAAATTGATGATTCATAATTTATCAAAAGCAGGTCTTTTAAATTACAACGAAGGAGAAGGCCGTGTATATGTAAAACAAAAGCTTCCTGATTATAGTAGAGCGTATGCTAAATCGCCCGGAATTGATTATGACGCACTTATTCTTATGTCAGAAACAGCTAATACTTCGAACGCCATATTAGATTTAAAAACAAATGAGCTTGCTATGAAAGGAGTAAGAAAATTTGTGGTCAGCGATACACATCAAGTTGCTATTTACCCTAAAGGCGGAAATGTTGTTGTAAAGAAAAACCGAAATATTGTTTTCAATGGGCTTATCAATGCAGGACGATTTCTCATGTATGTTTCGGATGCAGTATTTGATTACACTGAATTTAAGTTGGTACTTCCAAAGGTTGATTCGATGATGTTTTATGTAAAATCATTTACAGATCTTCGTCAGGATGCTCCGTTGGTTCGTGTTCGGACTCCGATACATAGCTTAAAAGGTGAAATTCTTATCGATAAATCTAACAATCGTTCTGGGTTGAAAAAAACAAAAGGTTATCCTATATTCAATAGCTTAGAAGATAGTTATGCTTATTATGATAACCCCGTAGTGAGGAAAGGAGTATATACACGAGACCGATTTTATTATACATTGCACCCGTTTTCTATTAAAAATATGATGACCTTTGAAACGGATAGCTTAATCTTTAATGGTATTTTAACTTCTGCGGGAATATTTCCGGAATTGAAAGAGCCGTTACGAGTACAAAAAGATTATTCATTGGGATTTGTTATGGAAACTCCTCCAAGTGGTCTTCCCGCCTATAGAGGAAAAGGGCAATATAAGAAAACTATTGATTTAAGTTATAATGGATTATTAGGTAGTGGTGATGTTGAATATCTGACTTCCGTATCTCGTGCTAGCAAAAACAATATTGTTTTTATGCCTGATTCCATGTTGGCAGTTACAGATACTTTTTTTATTAAAGAAAACGGTTTATATCCCGATGTAAGGGCAGGAAAAGTAAACGAACGCTGGCTTCCATATCAGGACGAAATGTATGTATATAGTCGCAAAACACCTTTTCAAATGTATCGGAACGAAGCCAAATTTAGGGGTTATTTAATTTTAAAACCTTCCGGACTTACTGGAAATGGGACTGCGCAGATTCGTGAATCCGAACTTTATGCCGATTTGTTTGAAATGTCTTCTCGTAATATGTCTTCTAAAAACTCTGAATTTAAACTTAGATCAGAATTATTTAATGGATTGGCATTTTATGCCGCTAATGTAAAATCCAACATCGATTTTGAAAAACAAAAAGGAGATTTTACCTCTAATGGAGAATTGGAGCGCGTAGAACTTGAGATTATGCAATATGCAGCTTATGTAGATATGTTTTCTTGGGAAATGAATAAAAAAGAACTGACTCTATTAAATAGTAAAAGTCAGGCAACTCAAGGGATGAATGCAATTCCTATTGATAAACGGATAGGAAAAATAATGCCGGGAGCAAGATATGTTTCTACAAATCCTCAACAAGACAGTTTAAGTTTCCGTGCTGTCAAAGGTGTTTATAAATATAACGAAGGTAAATTAACCACGAAAGATGTATTTTTGATAGAAGTTGCGGATGCTGCTATAGCACCCAAAGGAGATTCTGTACGGATTTTTACCGGAGCAAAAATGGATAAAATTAGCCAATCACAGATACTGGCAAATGTGACGGATAAATATCACTTATTCTATGATGCTGATGTAACTGTATTAAGTAAAAATCAATATAATGCTACCGGATATATCAATTATATCGATGAAACCGGAGCAAAACAAAAAATAGCACTATCTAATATTTCTCCTAATACTTCGAGGATAACTATAGGAAGCGGTTATATTAGTGATAGTATTGGATTTACATTAAGCCCTGCTTTCGGATATATGGGTAATGTAACTGTTAATGCACAAGAGCAATATTATACTTTTACAGGAGGAGTGCAATTGCGTCATACGTGTAAGGCTTCCGAAGAAAAGTTAGGATTTATGAAGTTCAAAGGAATGGTTGACCCCAAAGATATTGTGATTCCTGTAGAGGAAATCCCGACAGATTTGAATGGAAAACGTATGACTGCTTCAATCTTGTTTTCCAAAAGCAATTTAGAACCCTATAGTGCATTTTTAACCTTGGATAAAGCTGTTGATAATGATATTATAAATGCATCCGGATATTTGGCATACAACAAAGCCAGAAAAGAATATCGTATCGGTAGTATGGAAAAGGTTGATAATCCTGTTGAAAATACCGGACAATATTTAGCATTGAAGACCGAATCGTGTGATGTGGTGGGTGAAGGAATATTGAATTTTCAAATAAAGCAAAATTTTGTCAAGTTGCTTTCTTATGGAACGATAGAGGTGAACAATACCAAAACGGAAACAGAGATCAATATGATGCTTGGGTTCTCATTTCCATTTTTGGAACAAGCACTTAATATGATGGGGCAATATATCAGTGATGATTTAGGACTCGCTCCTGCCGATCTTGGTAACGAGAATATTCGAAGAGCTTTATGTACTTACCTCGGCGATGAAAAAGGAAATGCAACATTTAGCGATTTAAGTGCTATGGGTGAGTATGAAAAAATTCCAGAAGTGTTTCGTTATACCTTATTTTTCGATAATATAAAATGGAAATATTCTCCGAATCTCGGTTACTATTGTAATACCAGAGCTGCATTAGGTATGGTAGGAAAAATGCAAATTCATAAAATGATAACCACTCGCATGCAGTTACATAAGCGAGGAACGGGTACCGAATTGCGTATTTTCTTACAAGTAGATCGCGACCATTGGTATTATTTCAATTACAACTGCGATCGTCAAATTATGAGAGTATATTCTAGTATTGGAGAATTTAATGATCTTATTCGTAATACAAAAGAAGGAGATCGTGTTGTAGAGGGTAAATCTACAGAAGGTACCTATCGATATTCATTGGGAACAAAGAATGAAGCAGAAAGTTTTTCAAGAAACCTTTCCGATATAGAAAATCCCAATCACAATATAGAGGACTATGACGAAGAGGAGGAATCCGATATGGAATAATGAAAAAGAGGAACCCGAGGGTTCCTCTTTTTTTATTTACAGAAAAGACTCGTTCTTAAAAAAGCGTCCCGATTAGCGATCCAGAACCAACCAAAATCATTTAAACACCACATTTCAATATCTCTATTTTTTGTAAAAAAAATCAAACAAAAAAAACAAAAGATAACGAACAGAAAAATTCAAGTATGTACCAGCTAAGCCTTTCCTTTCGCGTGTCCTCCATAAACCATCCGAGAAAAGCAAAGCTCCTAAAAAGACAAAAGAGAACCCTAATCCACTCCTAACAATATAATCATAAAACCCAAAAAATCATGAAGAAAAAAACAAAACCCGAGAATAACCGACGCAGTTACCGAAGCTGTGTTTTTGCGGAAACTTCTTTTACTTATCGGTTCACTGTTAATGTATTCTCGCATTCCAACACAAATACTTCTTTTGAAGAGACCGTCGAATGGTTAAAATAGGTTTCGATATGAAGGATGTAAAAGCCTTCTGAAAAATATAAAACATTAAATAATAAATAATTATGATCTTTAATGCACAATGTGACAATTGTAGTGACCTCCGTTTATGTTTCGGCGTTTATAAAACAATCTTTCCGAATACCTGCATCATCGGCATTGATGTATTTAATTTTTGAGTCGGTAATCTCCAGCGGTCCGCTCGGAATTGTCATCCTGTTGCTTTTTTGGTGGTCATGGAGTGTAGATATGATTTTTCAAGCACTTGATTCTCTTTTTTATTCGCATATCAGCACTGATTGGTAGTTTTGCCCACAGAGAGGAACAATACCTTGTCCCCATACAGAAGAAGAGATATACGGTTTCTTCGTCTCGTTCCTTGCTCATAAATTTGAAACGTTGGTCATAAGAAGAACCAACAGCTTTTCAGCTTACAAAGGATTCTCTAAAAGGGTGGACTATATTGTGTTTAATTTGAAGATTGAGAACATACACTACCTACGCTTCGTTGTCTTTATTGCCGTATAAGGTACGGAGCTTGTCTATTTCGTAGGTTTGTTTTGTTTTTGTGAAACAGGATGCTAGTATAGTACTGGCCAGGCGTAAAATATTCCGTTGTACGCTGGACTTGGCGACATGCAACAACCATGAAATGTTGTGAATGCGACACCTTTGATTGTTGAACCTGTCGATCTATTGGTATGATACTTGGAAATATCGTTTGCAATGTTACATCATATTTTGTTTTCTTCGTTTAATCACTTTATTGTATCAATAAAGGGGTTCCATAACCTATAAATATTTTTTATGAAAACCTAAAAAAGGGTTAAAGAGTATACCATTTGGGTAACACAAACTGTTTTAGACCTTTTTACAAATGAAAAGGATTTAGTTGATAATATATTTTTCAACTAAATCCTTTCTCGAACCTACCTATCTTTTTGATTTTCAAAATTATTTTCTTTTCTTAAACCAAAAAGCGCTAAGTAGTACAATCCCTTTATTCCTCTGAAGAGGTTGAACTATATATTTCTTATTTTTGAGGATGGTTATTTTTTTAACCCTAAGGCTTCCATTCCTTGATTGTAGCGGATATCTACAGGAATATTAGCATTAGCTATTGTTTGAAGGTCTGCTTCTAATGCAGGACGGATAACACCATTTTCTGTACAATATTTTTTTGCAAATTCATAATCACCGTCGCCTTCTACTTGAAGAATTAAAGAAGCCCAACTTTTCAATGCATCTTGTGATTTGGCTACATCAATATGATATTTCCCATCTTTTGAACGAGTAAAAGCACCATGATCTTCAAAATAATTGAAACACATCATGTTTGCTTTTCCATGAGCACTAGCAGCTCCAAAACGTACGGAACGTAAAATGCCACTAATGAAAGTGATGTATGCATCTTCTACCGTAATACCTGTAATTTCTCCTTTTTCGATTAGTTTCTCTACCATGTATAAACCTAAAATATCCGCTTTAGCTTCTTCCCAAGCACTATATTGTTCTTTTAAGGCTTGGCGAATATTACCTTTTCCTGTAATGGTATTTTTAATTCCTAAGCCGTGTGCCACTTCGTGAAAAGTAACGTTTGAGAAAAATGCATCAAATTTTACATTTTTCAATTGCTCAGGATTAACAACTGTTTCAGCTATCGGTAGCAGAATGTTATCGAATTTAGCTTTCATTGCATTTTTTAATTGTAAACGGCGACTGCCTTTTTTCAATTGTACTTGTTCGTCGTTAGGTAAGTTGATGGCGATTGTTTTGCTTCCAGAGTTACAATCTCCTGCATAATAAATGACATCATATACGTTTAAATCAGATTCTGTTCCTGGAATTTCTTTTTTGTATTTTGGATCACAGGGAAGATCTTTTTGTAATTCGGGTAACATTTTAACGAATTTGGCTAAATCATTGCTCCATTTTTGATCTTTTACTAAAATAAATGCTTCATAAGCAGTTTTGTATCCAAAACGACGATCTTCATAATTTTCGATAGGTCCTACTACAAAATCAATTAAGCTTTCTTTCATATCCATCCATGCCATGTCACTAGCAAAGTAATCATCGGTTTTGAATGCCTCACGGCGAGCTTCTAGATATTTTTTTAATCCTGGATTTTCGTCTGCCAATGAGATAGCCTCCCCTAAAAGAACACCTACTTTTTGCAATTGTTCTTTATAGGCTTCACGGTAAGGCAACACAATCAATTTACCTTCTTCATTTCTACGAATTACTGTATACAAATCTGTTTTTTTAGGATCTTTCAGTGCGTCAAATTCTTCTTGTGTCATATCCTTAGGATAGAAACCTGCACCTGTAGGTTTTTCTTCATATCCGGGAACAAAAGGAGTCAAATTATTCAAGCGATCCCAAGGACCATAATTAATCATGGTAAATTCTTTCATATACGGATCGCTAATTGTATCCAATAAAGCTTTGTTTCCGAATGATTGTTGCCAAAATAATTCATCCATAATTTCCGCTATTTGGATAAAAATGGGGATCATTTGTTGTTCTTTTTCACTTAATACGCTGATATCGGTAGTTAATGTTACCGGAGCATATGACTCTACTTTTTGTTGCATTTCTGATTTTTTTACTTCTTCCTGTTTATTACCGCAACATCCTGCAAAAGCAATCATGGAAACGGCAGTTAAGGATACTAATACTTTGTTCATTTTTTTAGTGTTTTTTATGAAATTGATTTGTACTATTTTTTTGCAAAGTTACATTGCTTTTTTTAATTGTCAAAATACAAAAACCGGAGAGAAACAAAAATAAAAAATAAAAAAATGCATATCTAAAAACAGAAGCCATCAAATCTCCTTAATTTTAGTATTTTATTGATTTGAAGGCTCCTTAAAGGTTTGCGTTATATTCATAACAATTGCATTTTTATAAAATTTTTAGGTTGAGTATAGAGTTTACCCGACAATTGTTTTTTTCAATTAGTATACTTATATACATTTGTATATATCATATGTTTCACATGCTCAAAATCTTGTTTAGTAAGAGGTTGTCGAGATAGTATTTTCATAGAAAGAAACTCTAGATTCCCTCTGTAAGGTGGTTGTTGGTACTCAAATTCATTATCCAAGAACCCTAATCGTTTGTAGAATCCAATTCTACGTCGTGCCATTTCTTGAATAGGAGGTTCGACTTCCATTACGATTTGTTTGAGATGGGAAGTGAGAAATTGCGTAAGAATTTCTTTTCCTAATCCCTGATTACGTACAATATCTGAAATAGCAAAGTGCTCGATATAAATAAAATCTTCAAAATCCCAATAACTTAAGATTCCAATAGGTTTTCCGTGGTAAGTAATGATATGAAAATGGAATAAGTTAGGATTCCTTTCTTGTAGAATTTCAAAATCGGGCCGTTCTTCGACCGGAAATGCATTTTCGAAAAGATTTTTTGCAAATTCGAAATACTCTGATGTAAAAAGGTTATTAAATTGTAACATAACTAAAATGGGTTTGTAAGAACACGAATAAAAATAACATATTGAGGTTTAAATATTGCATAACCCGGAAGGTTAATTTTGGTGTAATAGAAAGTTACGCCAAGATCGATTGCCATTGAGTTCGGTAAAAGAAATTCTAAACTTGGAGTAAAGAAAAAGCCATAACCAATCCCCGATTGATAATATTCATAAGGTTGTTGCCCGTAAGTAGGAGAATTTCCATTCCATATATCCAAAATACTATATTCTGCTCCTGCTATTTGTATATTATTTGATAGTACTTTTGTACTATTTATATTTATCCCAATATCAGTGATAAGTCGAAAGTACGGAGATAAATAAAAACTTTTGAAAATACCCAAATCAATGTAACTTCTGGATTCTGTCCCATAAATGTTGCAGGGAATGTATTGATTGGTATTATTCAGTATAGACGATGCATTTCCACTTGCCAAATTGAAAATGCCTTTTGCGGTTAATTTAGAATAATCGAACCGGGCTAATACCCCAAAACGATTTATAATATCGTAGCGCAATCCTAATCCAACCTGAAAAGCAATACTATATTCTGTTTTTGCATTTTCTACAATTTGCAATCCATGATAATTGGTTATTGCAGAAGGAGATATAAGCCCCTGGTTGACCAAATTATTCCAAATATCTTCTCCATATACTTGGCTATAAAGTATACGATCAATAGTATTTTGATTACCCTTAGTCCCATTGTAGAAAGCTGCTTGGTAGTTGTTGGGGAAAGAACATCCTGCATCGATTGACAAAGATAAACCTATCAAATCAAGTGAAGTTTTATCTTTTGATTCTAGATTTTCGTTCAGTTTTTTTTGAGCAAATATGTACATAGGCATTGTACCTATAATGCAGAATAAAGAGAACAAAAATAGATATTTTTTTAATGTCATGATGATGCTTTCGATTATATTTTACATTCGTTATTTTTTAGTTGAATATGGGTATAGTACTTTTTTATAAGTAAATTTTGGTGCAAAACGGAAGACAAAAAGAGTAATGAAATAAAAAAATTATATAAGATCTTTTCGATCTTTGAGAATCTGATACATCAAATCGCGAGCACGAAACAATTGAGCTTTTACAGTCCCTAATGGTAGATTTAGTGCTTCTGAGATTTCTTCATAAGAAAGCTCTTCAAAATAGCGTAACTCAACCAATCGGCGATAACGAGGTTTCAATAGTTGTACTACTTCTCGCATTATTTTTATCCTTTGTTCGATAATAACTTCTTCTTCCGGATTTAGATTTGTTGATGGAATTGGCATTTCCATGTTATTATCGTCATTTTTACCGTTTACTTTATTGATAGAAATAGTTTGCAGTCTTTTTTTACGGATGAAATCAATGCAATTGTTAGAAGCGATGGTAAAAAGCCATGTACTAAAAGCATGCGTAGGATTATAAAGATGTAAAGAACGAAATGCCTTTCCAAAAGCCTCTATTGTTAAATCATCAGCTTCCGTAGGATCATTAGTCATCTTTAGTAACATTAAATACAGAGGTTCCCGATACATTTTCAGTAAATCGGCATACGCTTTTTGATCGCCATTCTCACGTGCAAGACGTACTAAATGGTAATCCCGAATGGCCTTATCTGTAAGTTGCGCATTTACTTCCATCGTGTATTTTTACGTTTTAACGTAGTAAAATACGTTATAGTATTAACAATAGTGAAATATAATTCAAAAATAGGTGAAAAATATGCTATTTTTTTCACTCCAAGTTTATGTGCTAGTTTATAAAAAGTAAAGATTTGCCATCCCCATTTGATTATAATAATTCCCATTAAAAATTTCCAAAATAAAGGTTGTGTGAAAAAAAGAGTGATGAGGGTAGCATAAAATAAAATTACACTCAAAGGATATATGGCTAGAGATAGTTTATTGGAAAAGCTATAATATTTTTGAGTAGACATACGTTTTTTTCTTTGCAAACACCATGCAGGAAAAGTCTTTTTCGGATTGGCGATTATCAAAGAATCGGGGCTTAAACAGATTGTTGTGTTGCCGGGTGTTGCATTTTGGTTCACAAAAATATCATCATCACCTGTGGCAATATTATAATGATGAATAAATCCATTTTTTTCGAAAAAGAAAGAACGACGATATGCTAGATTTCTTCCACATCCAGTATAAGGATTTCCCATAAGGGCAAAACCTAAGAAAGAGCTCGCATATGCCAAGTTGTCATATTGGATAAACCAATTGAGAAGAGTATTATTTGATTTGAATCCGCTAAATCCCAATACAATATTTGTGTTTTGGTGAAAATGAGAAACAATTTCCCGTATCCAGGTAAATGATTTAGGAATACAGTTACACTCGGTTAATAAAATTATATCATTTTTAGCCGATTTAATGCCAATGGATAAAGGAAATTTTTTCCCTTGAAAAAGATTCACATCTTTTAAAAATCTCACAATTTTTAAATGAGGGTAGTTCTCTTTATATAATTGAAGTACATATTTGGTATCGTCTTGAGAAGCATGATCTACTACAATTACCTCAAAATTTGGATAATCTTGTTCCAGTAGATAAGCCAAATTTTCTTTAAGATCATTGGATTCATTTTTTGCTGTTAAAACAATAGAAATTGGAGGAAACTCCGTCTTCTTATCTATTAACTTTTGCTCTTTTTTCCCTTTGTAGATGCCAATACGCAAATAAAAAACTCCATAATAAACAAAAAGCACTATGGTGCTAACTCCTAAAATTAGCAATAAAGCTAGTGAAATTGTGTCTATTATAGCTCCAAAAATATTCATATTGTTGCTTTTTTTCGTGCACAAAGATAGTTAATTATTCCTGAAATAATCGTACCTTTGCGGTTACTTTTGAAGTAATTTATCAACGAATTTACTAACATTCCTTTTTGAAAATGAAGTTTAAAGCGATAACGATAGATAAAGAAACTAAAGCTCGAGCTGGTGAAATTATAACGGACCATGGGACAATTCCAACGCCTATTTTTATGCCGGTAGGGACTGTGGGTTCTGTAAAAGCTGTACATCAACGAGAACTTCTTAATGAGATACAAGCTAAAATTATATTAGGAAATACTTACCATTTGTATTTACGTCCAGGATTAGATGTTTTGAAAGCAGCTGGCGGATTACATAAGTTTAATGGGTGGGATCGTCCAATCCTTACTGATAGTGGTGGATTTCAAGTGTATTCGTTGTCACAGAATCGAAAATTGAAAGAAGAGGGTGTTGTTTTTAGATCCCATATTGATGGATCGAGACACTTGTTTACTCCTGAGAATGTAATGGATACAGAACGCATTATTGGGGGTGATATTATTATGGCATTCGATGAATGTACTCCTTATCCATGCGATTATGCATATGCTAAAAATTCTATGAATATTACGCATCGGTGGTTGGATAGATGCGTAAAAAGATTTCATGAAACAGATCCTTTTTATGGATATTCTCAGACATTGTTTCCTATAGTACAAGGAAGTGTTTATAAAGATTTGCGTATTCAATCTGCTGAAAAAATAGCTTCTGTGGATTGTGAAGGAAATGCAATTGGAGGGCTTTCAGTGGGAGAACCTATTGAAGTAATGTATGAGCTTACGGAGTTGGTTTGTGATATATTACCGAAAAATAAACCTCGTTACTTAATGGGAGTAGGAACTCCAATTAACATATTAGAAGGTATCGCCCTTGGTGTGGATATGTTCGATTGTGTGATGCCAACTCGAAATGGTCGAAATGGAATGTTATTCACATCACTAGGGATAATGAATATGAAAAATGAAAAATGGGCATTTGATTTTTCTCCTCTCGATGAAAATGGAACTGCGGATGTAGATCATTTTTATACAAAAGCTTATTTACGACACCTCTTTAAAGCCAATGAAATTTTAGCTATGCAGATTGCCAGTATTCATAATTTAAGTTTCTATTTGTGGTTGGTAACCGAAGCTCGTCAACATATTATTGACGGTGATTTTGCATCGTGGAAGAAAATGATGGTATCTCGTTTGAATCAAAGATTGTAATGTTCTATTTTTTGAAATGAGACGTTATTCGCATATTTCAGTTGCTATACCTTTGATGGACGAACGAAAAAGTTTGTCAAAATTAGTGAAGTGTATTCGGAAACAAACGTTTCGCGAATTTGAAGTTTTTATTTGTGTGAACCAACCTGAAGATTGGTGGAACGATCCCGAAAAACGAACTATTTGTTTGGAAAATGAAATGATACTAAATCAGTTGAGAATGATCACTGATTTTCCAGTATTTCTTATAGACAAATCTTCTCAGGGAAATGGATGGGATAAAAAGCGAAGTGGAGTGGGGTGGGCAAGAAAAGTTATTTTAGATACTATTGTTTCTTTAAAAGGGCCAGAAGAATTGATAGTAAGCTTAGATGGCGATGTCCAATTTTCGGAAACTTATTTTCAATCTGTGTTAGATAGAATGAATGATTCCCCTGACGCAATGGCTCTAACAGTTCCTTATTACCATTCTTTAAATGAGTGTGAAAGTAATGAAAGAGCATTGTTGCGGTATGAAATATATATGCGTTATTACGTATTACAATTATTTGCTATTTCCAATATGTATGCTTTTGTTGCTTTAGGCTCTGCTATGGTATTTCCCGTTTGGGCTTATAACAAAGTAGGAGGGATTACTCCGCTAAAAGGGGGGGAAGATTTTTACTTGATTCAAAAGTTTTGCAAAACAGGAATGTTGTTATTATGGAATTCGGAATCGGTATTTCCAGAAGGTCGAATTTCAGAGCGTGTGCCTTTTGGTACAGGCCCAGCTGTTTTAAAAGGTTGTAGTGAACAGGAACGTTCATACCCTTTTTATCCAACCGAGTTATTCCAAAATGTTGCTAAAACGTATACTTTATTTGCTACTTTATACAGTAAAGAAGTAATTACTCCGATGAGCTCATTTATGGAACATCAATTGAAATCAAAACAATTGTGGGAGCCATTGCGGAAAAATTTTAAAAAGGAAGCTCTTTTTATAAAAGCTTGTTGTGAGAGAGTAGACGGTTTGCGTATTCTACAATATTTAAAATCAGAGTATAAAAAGTTACAAGATTTTGGAAACACAGAGAATTCTACGAAAAATCTTATGGATTATTGTAAAAAGCATAATATAACTATTTCTGACAATTTTTCATTCGAATTGTCTTCAATAGATATGTTAAACGACATTAGAGATATGTTATACAGAAAAGAAATGGAAGAAAGAAGTATCCGAGATAAGGAATCTTATAATAAAAAAATCGGCTAAGATTTATCCTTAACCGATTTTTTTGTTTTTTAATCCAACGTTATGCAGGAATGATAGCTCCCGTAGGACATACATCTGCACAAGAACCGCAATCGATACATTTATCAGCATCTATTACATAGATATCGCCTTCAGAAATAGCTCCAACAGGACATTCACTTATACATGAGCCACATGCTGCGCAATCATCAGTTATTTTATAAGCCATTTTTTTATATTTTTAGGGTTAATAATCGGATGCAAAGGTAACAATTTTATTGCGAATAATGGCAAAAATTGAATAAAAATCTTTATTCAATTGATAACAAATTGAAATAAAAAGTTATACAAATAGAGGGGCATGAAAAATACTGCACTCATACTGGACTTTTTGTATATTTTATTCTATCTTTCCATTTTTTTACCGGGATTAAGAACCGTGTTTTTGCTAACTTAGGTTTTTCAAAAGTTCTCCCATGATACGGCGAGCAGAATAGTCTTCGTAAAGGATTTTATAAGTTGCTTCAACGATAGGCATTCTAATTCCGTATTCTTTGCGTATTTTTTCGATACATTTAGTTGCATAATACCCTTCTGCAATCATTTTCATCTCTAATTGAGCTCCTTTTACAGAATATCCGAATCCTATCATGGCACCAAAAGTTCTATTTCTACTATGCTGCGAATATGCTGTTACTAACAAATCTCCAAGATAAGGAAATCTATCAAGTTGACGGCTATCCATGGGGTGTAAGTGACTAATAAAAGCCTCCATTTCTTGCATCGCGTTTGAAATAAGAACTGCAAATAAATTGTCGCCATATCCCAACCCTTTACAGATTCCTGCCGCCAGAGCAAAAATATTTTTTAGAACGGCAGCATATTCAATACCATGAATATCATCGGAAAGAACTGTTTTTACATATCGGCAAGTAATAAAATTACTGGCTTGTTGAGCCAATTCTTGATTTTGAGATGCGATAGTAAGGTATGTAAGCTTTTGCCGAGCTATTTCTTCAGCATGAGAGGGTCCACTAATTACTGTAAAATGATCGTAACTTATGTGAAACTTGTCATGGAAATATGCCGCAATAATTTGATTTGTTTGAGGAATGATACCTTTAATTGCTGAATGAATATTTTTACCGCTGAATATTTCGGGCGTTATACCTTCCAATGAATCATCTAAAAATGCTGAAGGAATAACAAATAACAAATCAGTAGACTTCTCAATTGCTTCTTTAATATCCATATGAAAATGAATTCGATTTATATCGAAATCGACTTCGCTTAAATATGTCGGATTATGTCCGTTTTCTTTAATGCCTTCAATAATTTCAGGCTCTCGTATCCACCAGTTTATAATAGTGTCGTTGTTTTCAAGTACTATTTTTGCAACAGCTGTAGCCCAACTGCCACTTCCAAATATACCGATCATTAAATTTCTGTGTTTGAATTCGTAAAAATGTTATCTTTTAGTTTTCTCATGTTTAAATCGTTTGCAAAAGTACACATTTTTCATCAACTTTTTCCTTCTTTCTTATTATGTATGTTTTTTATTTGATAGTCAATAATATAA
>CAYYUE010000034.1:0-15238 GCA_964474745.1 uncultured Bacteroidaceae bacterium
ATTTTCAACAGGTTGTTGTTAATTGCTCCGTCGTATAATATTCGCTATCTCATTATATATCTGTTAATTACTTTTGTATACTACAATGAATCTCGTTTTATATTACTGATTGTCAATGTCTTCTGTGAATGCTTTGTTAATCCAAGCAGTTACGGCATCAAACAATTTTGGCTTTCCTCCTTTTTTTGAAATATCCTCTATATTGTTTTCTTTTTCAACTTTTTCCGTTTTTTCATGATGGATTTCATCAGTTCCTTTTTCTGCCTGTGTACAATTATCTACATGTTCATATCTTTTTGCTTTTTTATTTTCGGTTTCTTTTATTCCGTAAAGTACCAAACCAATTCCTGTTGCATACATGGGATGGATGATTTCTTCAGGGGCATCATTCGATAAATGTTCATTAGGCAATCCTAACCGCGTATCAATGGCTGTAACGTATGATGTTAATTGTTCTATATACCTTAATTTGGATCCGCCTCCTGTTAGAACAACACCTCCAATTAGTTTTTTGTCAAAACCGGAAAGTTGTATTTCGCGAGCTACTTGCTCCAAGATGAGTTGCGTACGAGCATGAATGATTCCAGCCAGTGTTTTCATCGATATTTCACGAGAGGGTTGATTGCGAATTCCAGGAATCGAAATGATATCATCCTCACTTACCATTTGTGGTAAACAGGATCCGAATCGAATTTTCAATGTTTCTGCCTGTGCTTTTAAAATGGTACAACCTTCGCGGATATCTTCTGTTATTAGATTTCCCGCCATAGGAATTACGGCTGTATGACGAATAACTCCACTTTCGAAGATCGCAATATCTGTGGTACCACCCCCAATATCAATTAATGCTACTCCAGCATCTTTGTCTCGGTTGTCCAGTACGGCTTCTGCGGAAGCTATGGGTTCTAAGACAACACCTTTTACTGTAAGTCCTGCACGAATAACGCTTTCTTGGATATTGCGTAGATTGATTGTGTTTCCTGTAACAATATGAAAATTAGCTTCTAGGCAATTTCCTGAGACCCCAACAGGATCTACGGAAAGTTCTTCTCCATCTACATAGAAACATTGAGGAAGAATATGTATAATTTCTTCACCAGGACTGAGCATGATATTTTTTTGATCATTGATCAATCGTTGGACATCTTCTTCTTCAATAATTTTGTGGGTTTGAGGAATCATAATGCTGCCTCTGTTTTGCATGCTTTTTATATGCTGGCCCGCAATGCCAACGTATACTTCACGAATGTCAACATTTGCTTGATTTGAAGCCTCCTCAACTGCTTTTTGTATGGATTCGGCGGTATTTTTAATATTCCGAACTACCCCTCGTTCAACACCAATAGATTCGGTTTTTCCATACCCTAAAATCTTTAGCTTGCCTCCTTCAATAGCTTGTCCTACAAAACAAGCTATTTTGGTTGTTCCGATGTCTAATCCGACAATAATTTCACTATTCATAAATTATTAGTTTTTAGTACACACTACTTGGTTTTTATATTTTAAATTGATTTTTTTGTATGCATCCCATCCTGTGTTTGAAAAACCTTCGGTATATACTGCATACAAATTTTCAAATTTTTCATCTAAATGATTCAAATCTCCAATAAGAACGGTATGATTTCCTACTTTTGGGATTAACTCAATATCTCCGTTTCTATTGATATAGATTTGATCAAATTGGCTTCTCAGCTTTTCTTTACTTAATAGATATTTTGTAAGTTTATAAATCCTTACAATGTCACTATTGGATTTTGTATTGTTTTTCTCGGAAGTTGTATTTACCCAAGAGGCATCATTTTTTTTACCACGAATAGTACCACTGGCTACGATTACCTTTTGATTCCTAATGGAACTAATAGGCATGTAATGGCCTTCGTTGTCTAAATAAAATTGTTGTTTTCCCTGATAAATACGAACTATAGGAATGCGTTGTTTAATATGTATTTCAATAGTTCCTTTTATTCCTACGGATACTGCTACTGATGCTACAAAAGGGTTTTCACGTACAACATTCTCTATCTTGTTACGATCCACGTCTTGAATTGTCATATCCATAAGACTCGAAATTTTTGATAATACTAAGTCATTAATTTCGGGGGAAGTAACGAGTGTATCATTGTCATTGTAATCTATTGTAATTTCTATGCCGTTTATTTCCGATTTTCCTCGAGAAATATTGGCGTATACAATTCCTATAATTACGGCAATAACTGTTATTACTTTTAATGTTATGGAATAACTGCGTTTCATACAATTTTATTCTAAGTCAAATGCTTCTTTAAAGATGTTTTCAATTTTAGGTACTAATGCATCAATGTCACCAGCTCCCAGTGTAATTAATACATCGGGAGTCAATGCGGGTAATAAGCTTATAAGTTCTTCTTTTGAACATAAATATTTGTTCATCTTATTAATTTTTTGCAAAATGAGTTTGGATGAAACCCCGGAGATAGGTTCTTCACGAGCGGGGTAAATATCTAATAAAATGATTTCATCCAAGGGTAGTAACGAATCTGCAAATGCTTCCGCAAAATCACGCGTACGTGTATAAAGATGAGGTTGAAAAACTCCTACGATACGTTTCTCGGGATATAGTGATTTTACAGATTTGATTGATGTCGCGATTTCCTGAGGGTGGTGTGCATAATCGTCGATAAAAATAAATTCATTTGTTTTAATACGATAATCAAAGCGGCGTTTAATGCCTTTAAATGTTTTTAATCCTTCCCGTAATTCAACTTCGGAAATACCACAGGCCAATGCAACAGCAGAGGCAGCTACTGCATTTTCTACATTGTATAGTGGAGAGCCGATTAGTTCCATATCGTAATATACTTTATTGGGAGTATGCAGGTCAAAAAAGTAGTTTCCTTTATATGTACGTACATTCCACGCGTAATAGTCACTTTCCAAAGAATCAAATGAGTATTTTTCGTATGAAATAGTATCATTTATTTTGAATGAAAGGTTTTCTTTTACGAAAAGTTTTCCGGATGAAAGAGTTTGATTTGCATATTGTTGAAATGTATCGAGTAAATTTTGGTGAGTTTCGTATATATCCAAGTGATCAGCATCAGCGGATGTGATTACTGAATATAAAGGGTGTAAGTGTAAAAAAGAACGATCAAATTCATCGGCTTCTACTATGATATAATCACTATGGGAGTTTAGTATAAAATTACTGTTAAAATTTTTGGCAATCCCCCCTAGAAAAGCAGTACATCCAATACTACTCTGATGTAATAAGTGAGCAATCATTCCGGAAGTGGTAGTTTTACCATGGCTTCCCGCAACTGCAATACATTTTTTAGTAGCGGTTATTTCTCCGAGTATTTGTGCACGTTTTTTGATGGGGATTCCTTGTTTTTCAAAAAAAACATACTCTTCATTATCTTTGGCAACTGCTGGCGTATAAATTACTAAATCTACCGATTTTGGAATCAAGGTAGTGTCCGGAATATAATGAATTTGTATTCCTTCTGATTCCAGTTCACGCGTTAGAGGTGTTATGGTTTTGTCATAACCCGATATCTGATACCCTAAACTATGGTAGTATCTAGCTAATGCACTCATTCCAATCCCACCGATTCCCAAAAAGTAATATGTTTTTGTATCTCCCATTATGTTGTATGTTTCAGTTTCAATATTACAATTCTACTTTATTTCGATTTTTTATTATAGTTTTATATTTTTTAATTGTCAAAAATGTGATTTCTAATTTTCTTCTTTTCTATTGATTATGATTTCTATTTCATCGACTATCTTTCCTGCGGCATCGCAAACTCCCATTTTTGCACATGCTTGACTCATGGCTTCTTGCTTGATTTTGTCATTAATGAGATCCTGTAATACGGGGCATAGTTTTTCATTGGCTTCGGCATCTTTCACAATTAGTGCTGCTCCGTTATTAACTAATGCCATTGCATTTTTTGTTTGATGGTCTTCGGACACATTAGGAGAAGGAATTAATATTACAGGCTTTCCAACCAAGCATAGTTCCGATATGGCAATGGCTCCTGCTCTTGAGATCATGATGTCCGCTGCGGTGTACGCCATATCCATGTGTGAGATGAATTCATATACTCTTACATTATCGGCACCTGCTATTTGTACCGCTTCAAGAGCTTTCTTGTAGTACCATTTTCCCGTTTGCCATATCAGTTGTAAATTGTTTTCTTTGAAAAAGGCTATATTCTTATGTATACATTCGTTAATGGTACCGGCACCGAGGCTTCCGCCCACCGAAAGAATTGTTTTTTTGTTGGGATTCAATTGAAAATATGCAAAGCTTTCTTCCTTTGTAACTGTCATATTCTCAATTGTTTTTCGAACTGGATTTCCTGTAAATATGATTTTTTCTTTTGGAAAATATTTATCTAATCCTTCATATGCCACGCATATTCTTTTTGCTCTTTTAGCCAACATTCGATTGGTTAATCCAGGATATGAATTTTGTTCTTGTAATATTGTGGGAATTCCTAATGCGGTAGCTATTTTTAGGGTAGGAGCGCTAGCATATCCTCCTACTCCAACAACAATATCGGGCTTGAAATTCTGAATAATAGATTTTGCTTTTCGTTGACTTTTTAATAACTTAAAAGGTACTGTTAAGTTTTTCCATGTAAGTTTACGTTGTAATCCGACTATAGGAAGCCCCTCTATTGGATAACCGGCAGCAGGGACTTTTTCCATCTCCATCTTTCCTATTGCTCCAATGAAAAGAATATCGGCATCGGGATAACGCAATTTGATAGCGTTTGCTATTGCCAAAGCAGGGAATATATGTCCTCCTGTTCCTCCTCCACTAATTATTGCTTTCATTTTGATATAATTTGATTTTCAATAGATTCTTCAATTACTTCATCTTGTATATTTTCTTTTGGTTGATTTTCTTGTAAACTTGCACTACTAATGGATTGTATGATGCCAATCGCGCAACCGGAGAGTAAATATGAGGTTCCCCCATAGCTAATAAAGGGTAATGTTTGTCCAGTTACAGGTAAATATCCTACTGCAACGCCCATATTTATGAGTGCCTGAAGATAAATTAACAATCCTAATCCTGAAACGGTTAATGCTCCGAAACTTCCTTGGCAACGCTTGGCAATTATGATACAACGGAAAAATAAAATGGAATACAGAAAAAGAATTATAATTCCAATGAACATGCCAAGTTCTTCTATTACAATAGCATAGATAAAATCATTATGGGACTCACTTAGAAGTCTTCCTTGAACGGTATTTCCTGGATGTTTTCCCATAAAACCACCTGTAGCAATTGCTTTTTTTGCTGTATTAGTTTGCGTATCTTCATCTTTGTCGTTGCTTCTCCATTCGTCGATTCGGTTTAACCATGTTGAAGAACGTATCACTTCAGCACCTTTTTGCTGTATGTTGGCATCTTGTTTTGCTCGTTCTACATGGGTCATTACTGTAAAACCGATACATAATGCGACAATTCCTATTCCTGCCGCACTAAACCAATATTTATAATTTATATTGCCAACAAACATCATGATAAAACAAACCACAAATAGCAATGCTGCTGTGGAGAAATTCTGCGGAAATATCAATGCTGCAATAATAATTATAGGCAATAATATTTTTTTAAATGTGCTCCATTCTTTGATAGTGTCTTTTGATTTTGTCAGCAAACGTGCAATGTAAACAATCAATATGAATTTTGCAATTTCGGAGGGTTGAAATTGTCCCAATCCTGGAATTTCTAACCAACGTCCCGCAGCTTTACCTGAGATACGACCGAAAAAGAATAATCCCATTGTTACCACAAGTAAAACAATAGAGATATAATATCCTATTTGTGAAAGTCGGGCAAATTTCCGATAATCGATACGAGATATGAGAATGATACATATGTAGGTAAATACAATAATCACAAAATGCTTTATAAACAGAGATAATGTGCTTACATCTTTATCATAAGCAAATTTTCCAATGGAGCTGTATACTTCGACCAACGATATCAATGTAAGGATAATTAATACTATCCATATCACTTTATCGCCTCGTATATATTGTGTTGCATTTTTCATGTATTATTCCGTATTTACGTCTTTAGTTTAGCGTATATCTATAAATCGTTTACTCCTCTTTGAAATTCAATGCCTTGTTCTTTTACTGAGGTCCCATTTTCGCAAGCTGGAGAAAATAATACTACTGCATTTTCGATGTTAGAGTACATTGCTTTGTGGAGTCCTTCGCCGATAGTAGCAACGTCCAGGATTTGAGGTACGATTCCTGAAAAAACCTCGTGTAAACGTTTATTGTTATCCCCTAAGCAGATAAGCATTCGTACTTTGCGTAATGCTAATGGAATCAGATTCGTAAAATCTACGTCGTTATTATCCCCATTCGCGATCCAAATAACGGCTTTTTCCATTGTTTCCAAGGAATACCATGTTGCATTGGGTGTGCGGGAAACAGCATCGTTGATAAATTCCATGCCATGAATACGAGCTATAAATTGTAATCGATATGGTTCTTCATCAAAATGTGTGAAACAATTACGCAGATTTTGATTTCTTAATTTATTCAACTTTGTTACATCAATTCCGGCTAATCCAGTAAAAACTTTTTCTCTTCCTTGTTTTGCTAACGTTTCAATATTCATGATTATTCTCTGTTTATATAGTTTATTTATCTCAATTTTAATGTTACAATGGTAATAACTGCTAGTATAATTCCTACTAAAAAGAATCTTTGTACCAGCTTGGGTTCTGAAATTCCTTTTTTCTGATAGTGATGATGAATGGGAGCCATTAGAAATATTCTTTGGCCTTGGCCATATTTTTTCTTAGTATATTTAAAATAGGAGCGTTGCATGATAACCGATACGTTTTCTAATAAGAAAATTCCACACAAAACCGGTATCAATAGTTCTTTGCGAATAAGAATTGCAAATACGGCGATAATACCACCTAATGCCAACGATCCTGTATCGCCCATGAAAATTTCTGCGGGATATGTGTTATACCATAAAAAACCAACGGTAGCACCAACAAAGGCAGCTATAAAAATGGTTAACTCGCCAATATTTGGTAAAAACATAATATTCAAATAATTGGAGAATATTATATTTCCTGAAATCCATGCTAAAATTGCTAATGTTCCACCAATAATGGCAGAAGTTCCAGTTGCTAGTCCGTCAATACCATCGGTAAGATTAGCAGCATTGGAAACCGCGGTAACGATAAAAATAACAACGAAAACAAATAATAACCAAACCCAATCTTTTGCCCAGTCTCCCATCCATGTTATTAAGTGTGCATAATCAAACTCGTTGTTTTTGACGAACGGAATGGTTGTTTTGGTCGATTTTTCAGGATGTTGTGCAAACTCTTTTTTTGCTTTTTCGTAGTTTTTATCTATATTTACATTATGTGCTTCTACATAACTTTCTACGGATGTTTTTTCTTTAATGGTAATATCGGGATGAAACATAATTGTAAGGCCGACGATAAGTCCCAATAACACTTGTCCGAGTATTTTGAATTTACCTGATAGACCTTCTTTATCTTTTTTGAATACTTTAATATAGTCGTCAATGAATCCTAATGCTCCTAACCAAACAGTAGTTAGCAACATGATGATAATGTATATATTATCGAGTTTCGCAAATAACAATGTGGGGATTAAAATAGCGGACAGAATGATCAACCCTCCCATTGTTGGAGTTCCTTCTTTTTGTTTTTGTCCTTCTAGTCCTAAATCTCGAACTGTTTCTCCAACTTGTTTTTTACGTAAATAATTGATCAATGGTTTTCCAAAGACAATGGTAATAATAAGTGAAGTAATTACAGCTATCGCGGCCCGAAACGAAATGTATTGAAAAACACCTGCTCCAGGAATATCGAAAACTCTATTTAACCAATCGAATAAATAATACAACATAAGTTTATCTTATTTTATTTCAGTATTTTAATTAACTCTTCTTTGTCATCAAAATGATGGCGTATTCCGTGTATTTCTTGATATTTTTCGTGCCCCTTTCCGGCAACCAGGATGATATCTTCTTTTTTTGCTAAAGTACATGCTGTTTTAATGGCTTGCAAACGATTCGAAATACGCAATGTTCTTTCTTTTTGTCCAGCTGTTAACCCGGTTTCCATGGCATCTAAAATTATTTCGGGATCTTCTGTTCGGGGATTATCCGAAGTTAAAATCAACGTATCGCTCATTTCAGCCGCTATGGCTGCCATAATTGGACGTTTAGAAGGATCTCGATCTCCACCGCAACCTACGACAACAATTAAATTATTGCCTTCTTGACGAATATCATTAATGGTTTGCAATACGTTTTTTAATGCGTCTGGAGTATGAGCATAATCTACTATTGCCGTTTTAGCTTGCCCTATTACATATTCAAACCTTCCTTCGGCAGCATGTAAAGTGCTGAGTGCTTTTAATGTTTTTATTTCACCGATACCACATAAACGCGCGGTAGCATAAATTGCTAGTAAATTGTATGCATTGAAACGCCCTACGAGTTGTGTCCAAACTTCATTTCCATTTATAGAAAGTAATAATCCTTGGAATGTACTTTCCATAATTTTACAATTAAAATCAGCTAAGCTTTGTAAACTGTAAGTATATTTTTGTGCAGTGGTGTTTTGTAACATGACCATTCCATTTTTATCATCTTTGTTCGTAAGAGCAAAAGCTGTGGTAGGAAGGGTGTCGAAAAATGTTTTTTTTGCAGTAATATATTCAGCAAATGTTTTGTGAAAATCTAAATGATCATGGGTAATATTACTAAAGATACCTCCGAAAAATTGTAATCCGATAATTCGGTGTTGAACAATCGAATGAGAACTTACTTCCATGAAGCAATAATCACAATCTTCCGCCACCATCTCTGCAAGCAATCGATTTATTTCCAGGGCATCGGGAGTAGTATGAGTAGCAGGAATCAGGCGTTCGTCTATTTTGTTGACGATGGTAGAAAGTAGACCTACGTGAAAACCGAGTTGGCGAAACATATGGTGAAGCAATGTTACGGTAGTTGTTTTTCCATTAGTTCCTGTAATTCCAATTAGCTTTAACTGGCATGACGGATTATTATAAAAATTCGCGGCTATTGTTCCTAAAGCGTGGCTGCTGTTGGACGTTTGAATGTAAACTACTTTGGGGTTTAATATTCTAGGAAGTTCTTGACATACTATGGCTACGGCTCCTTTTTCGATAGCGGTGTTAATAAATTGATGACCATCGATATGTACACCTACCTGAGCAACGAATAAAGTTCCGTTTTCTATGTCGCGTGAATCGAAACTAATTTTTTTAATTTCGATGTCGGTTTTGTTAAAAACAGTTCCGGTTACGTTTTTTAATATGTCATGTAAATGCTTCATTTCCTTTTTGTTTTTTTGTTTTCAGGAATTGTTGCAATAACTGCAATTTTTTCTCTTTCTACTTTTTCCATTTTGGGTATGTATTGTTTTTCTATACCCAGTTTTAAATGGATTCGATTTCCCTTTTTATAAGGAGTTTTGGGGGTTAACGACTGCGATACGACTTTTCCTTTTCCATCGAACGATACTTGAAGACCTATTTTTTCTAATAAATATATGGCGTCTTTTATAGTCATCCCTTTACAATTGGGAACAATGCCTTCAGGTACGGAATATGCTTTGTATATAATATGATCATTAGTGTCTAACTCGCTTGTTACCCATGGTGAAGTTTGGTCGTCCGATTGGTATTCTATATCTAAAGTTTTGAATACTTTTCGAATTTCATTTTGGCTTCCTTTTTGGACGTAAGGCATCCGGATATCTTCTTGTGAAGGGACGTTCATTTCGATATTTAAGAACGTTCCACATACTTTGTCTGCGAGGTCCTTAAAAACCGGAGCGGCTAATTCTCCGCCATGCGTTTTATTTTTTTTCGGATTGGTGATGACTACAATACATGAATACTTTGGGATTTCTCTGGGGAAAAATCCGACAAATGAAGCCCGATAATTCATTTTTTGATTTCCTTTCTCGGTGTAGTTGATTTGGGATGTCCCCGTTTTGCCGGCTATTCCGTATGGAGTTTTCGATAAACGACGAGCAGATCCTTTTTCTACAACTCCTGTTAGCATGTCTTTAAGAATGTGTAAAGTTTGTTCAGAACAAATGCGTTCTTTTATTACTTCGGGTTGAATCTTTTTTATCGTTTCTTCTCTTTCTTTTATTTCACTGCAAAATATAGGTTTTACCATTTTGCCATTATTGGCAATAGCATTATAAAAAGTGAGTAATTGTAAAGCTGTGATGTTGGAAGAATATCCGTATGCCAAATTTAAAAAGTTACGGTCAGGACGTAAATCATCAACCATTTTCGGATTGGGTTCGCCTCCTACATCAATATCTAAATTCAAGCGTTTGTAGGGTAATACTTGTTTTATGCTTTTTGCAAATTCATTCCGGGTTTCTCTATAGAAATCCCATACGGGTTGACACGTTCCTACGTTCGAAGAAACTTCAAAAGATCGTTTCATGGAAATATTACCATGTGAATAATCTTTTACGTCGTGAATCTCAGAGTCTTTGTGTTTTGAAAATTGTTTTCTACCTGTAGGAACAATGTACGAAGTGTCGCATTTCTGATTTTCCAATAAAACCATTGCCGTTATTGCTTTATACGTAGATCCAGGTTCGTATAAGTCTGTGCAAGCAATGTTCCGTGTTTCGCGATACCCATACACGGAATCGACTAATGATAGGTTACTGATGGCACGTACATATCCGGTCTCTACTTCCATGAGGACCACACATCCGTAATCGGCTTCATTTTCCATTAAACAACGACGTAATGAATTTTCTGCCAAATCTTGCAACCGAGTATCAATGGTGGCTACTATGTTTTGCCCGTTTATGGCCCTTTTTTGGTCTTTATCGTTTATTGGCAACCAAACGTCTTTGTTTAATCGACGTTCCCAACGTTCGCCTTGTTGCCCACGCAAGTATTGGTCGTAATAACCATCTAATCCATTATATGAAGTATCGCTTCCATCTTTTTTTGTTAAAAAACCAATAGTATGACGTGCTAAGTTTTTATATGGATTGATTCGGATATCACGACGTTCTAAAATAACAGCTCTGCGGAATCCGGGAGCTTTTTTAGGAGCAGAATCTATTTGTTTTTTTTGAATCGTTGTTTCGGGTCTACACAAAATAGGAAATGTTTTCATTTTATCCAATTGCGTAATTTGTACATCTTTGTGAATTAAAACATAACGAGACTTTTTGTGCCATGCTTTCAATAAATAGTCGTGATATTGTTGGGGTGTTTTTTCAGGAAATAACTCAGAAAGTTTTTTACTTAACGATCTCAATTGAGGTAAGAAAACAGTGTCGGGGATCATGGGGACTAACTTATAAGTTGTCGACGGATCTTGTTTCATCTCTTTTCGTGTCTTTTTTGCCTTTTGAACTCCCAAATCAATATAAACATCAAATACAGGTAGGGAAGTGGCTAATATTTGCCCATCGGAGGAATATATAGTTCCTCTTTGTGCTTTTACCTCGTGTAATGCAATGGTATTTTCATCAGCCTTCTCTCTCCACTGTTCACCGTCAATCCACTGTATCTTTATAATATTGTATATAATAGGGAATACGAATATCAATAATAAGATAAAGTACACAAGGATCAACCTCGAAAACATATTTCTATTTTCTTGCTGCATTCGATTCTTTTTAGTCAACTATTTTTATTTTCAAGGGCCTATCGGTGGATTGTTTTACGCCTATCGTATCTAATTTTTTAGTTACTTCCATGATCATGGTTGCATTCATATAATCACATTTTACTTGCACGTGACGTATTTGCAATTCGTCGATTTCTTTTTGTAATCGTTTGATATCTATGGTTGTATTTTCGATATAGTATCGATTGGTTACCATGATAATGGCAAAAATTACAATGAGTATCAGGATGGGTAATTGTGATAACATAGCATTTCGGAGTAAAATTTTGCCTCCTACAATATCTATAAGACGTATCTTTTTCCCATGTTTTGGTTGTCCAATAGGATTAGGATCTTCAATATTTTCAATGACTGTTGATTTGATTTTTTCTTCAACAGTGTCGGCTTTTGCTTCTTCTTTGCCGATAATAGGTTCGGATATTGGTTTGAATTCGTTCCCCATGTTATCCTATTTTTTCTGCTATTCGTAATTTTGCACTTCTTGAGCGGTTGTTTCGTTGTATTTCTTCCTGCGTTGGCACGATAGGTTTTCTGGTAATGGATTTCAAAGGAGTCTGTATTTTCCCGTAAAAATCTTTTTCTAAAATACCTTCAAAATTACCTGTTTTCATCAGATTTTTGACTAATCGATCTTCTAAAGAATGGTATGAAATAACAACTAAGCGTCCATTCGGATTTAATATCTCTACAGTTTGTTCCAACATCATACGTAAGGCTTCCAATTCAGCGTTTACCTCGATACGCAATGCTTGAAATAACATCGCCAGGTATTTATTTTCTTGCTTATAAGGTAGGAACTTTTCCACTGTTCTTATCAAGTCGAAAGTAGTTATAATAGGAGCTTTTTGGCGAGCTTCAACAATGGCATTGGCTATGCGACCTCCAATTGGAATTTCTCCATAAAGACGAAAAATTTCTTTTAATCGATTGAATGATTCATTGTTTACGATATCTTTTGCAGTTAACGATTGTCGTTTGTCCATACGTAAATCCAATTCGGCATCGAATCGAATGGAAAAACCTCGATCCGGCTCATCAAATTGATGTGACGATACTCCTAGATCGGCAAGGATACCATCGACTTTACGAACGCCTTGTAATCGTAAAAAACTTTTTAAGTATTTAAAATTTTCATGGATTAAAACGAAACGGGTATCATCAATTCTGTTCGCTAATGAATCGGCATCTTGGTCGAAAGCATATAAACGGCCTTTTTCGTTAAGATGGTTTAATATAGAGCGAGAATGACCTCCTCCTCCAAAAGTGACATCCACATAAATGCCTTCTGGATTTATGGCGAGCCCTTCTATACTTTCTTTTAATAATACCGGCGAATGATAACTCATGGTTTTTCTCGAAATTAAATGGTTTCATTATTTGATTTTACACCCAAACGATTGTTGACAAGTCCGGCATAATCGGTGTCTTCCTCATTCATGCGAGTGTATTTCTCATAATCCCAAATTTCGATAAAATTGCCTGTTGCAGTTAAAACTATGTCTTTTGCTTCTTTAATGTGTGATTTTTGTTCCGCAGGAATCAACAACCGATCATTGGTGTCAAGTTCAATGATGTTTCCATCAGTGAGTTTACGAAGGAGTTTACGATCTGCAATGTTGTACGGGTTCAAGTTCTTTTGTAAAAATTCAACTTCTTCTTGAAAAGAAGCATAAGTCCATAACTCCAAACACTCAGCATAAATACTTTGACGAATTACAAACCGACCATCCTCCGGCATTGGAAGTTGACGCTTCAATGCTATCGGAAACTTAAATCGTCCGTTGTTATCGATCTTACAATATTCTTTACCAAGTATTAATGACATGTTTATCTACTTTTTTTCAATCTGTAAAAGTACTAAGAATTTTCCAAAAAAAACCATGTACTTCCTTTTTATGTTGAAAACTTCCAAAAAAAACCATTTACTTGCTAGAACGTAAGAAATACGAAAAGGTTTCTAAAAAAATAATTTTTTTTTAATAATCTGTAAATAAATTGTTTATGTGAATTTATTTACAGTGTAAGAGGTATGGGATTTTATGTAAGTTAAAAAATGATTTCGGTAGTTGTTGATAAGTTTTTTAAAGAGATAATAAAATAAAGAATAATATTATATTGAGAAGTGTAGGAAATGAAAATTAAATAATTACGCTTCAAGGGAGTTTTTATGTATTGGATGGAAAGGAAGAGGTTTCTTTTCCTAGTTTTTTAATCTGTTTGAAAGTTGAATAATAAACAACCACATCATTTTCTTCTAAAAATGACATGTGTTGAGTATTTTATTGATAATGATTGTAAAACGATAAGGTCGGATATAATTTATAAATCTATTGATACGGGAGGCTCAACCATTTGTGCTCTTATTTTTTTGTTTTTCCATTTTCCCATTCGATAGTAAATAATGGATCCAATAAATCCTATTAACCACCCAATAGGTATTGACATCCAGATTCCGGTGCTTCCGAAGTATTTGGCTAAGATATAAGCTCCTGGAATGCGGAATAGCCATAATGAAAATAAGGTTATGAACATAGGAACTAATGTGTCTCCAGCACCCCTAAACAATCCTGTGAATGTGAACATAGCTGAAAATATGCAGTATAAAGGTCCGCAAATAAGTAAGTAGTGATATCCTTCATTGATTACGTTTATGTCTGTGGAAAACCACGACATAATTATTTCCCCGAAAATTACGAATACCAATGCCATAATAAGAGAGATTCCGATGTTAATAAGTAATGTCACTCTCAAAGCTTTTGTAACTCGATCCATTTTGCCTGCTCCCATATTTTGTCCTGTAAATGTGGTTAGTGCTTGGCTAAAATTCATTCCGGGCATAGTGGCCAATGCATCAATACGCATGGCCGCGCTGAATGCGGCTACGATTATGGTTCCAAACCCGTTCACAATAGTCATTAACGCTACTTGTCCCAATCCTATGAAGGATTGTTGAAATCCTGTAGGGAGTCCAATGCGTAGCATAGATTTGAAAATAGAATTGTTCCATTGTAATTTTCGTATTTGAAGAGATGCTAATGATTTTTTTGCACTCAAATAGTAGTATAAAGCAATGCATGCCGTCGCTTGTGAAATAACACTCGCCCAAGCGGAAGCTTCTACTCCCCAATGAAATACACAAATGAAAAGGATGGATAAAAATAAATTAATGATATTAGAACCTACTAAAAAAAACAAGGGTGTTTTCGAATCACCCATTCCTCGTAAAATGGCAGAAGTTCCATTGAATCCAAAACTAAAAACAGTTCCTAACAAATATATTTGGAGATAAGTTACCGCGTCGGGGAAAACATCCGAAGGTAGATGGGTGAACTTGTAAATAAAAGGAGAACAAATGATCCCTATAATCGTAATCGCAATGGAAGAAATGAAGAGAAAAAGATAAGTAGTATCAATGCTTTTTCGTACGTTATTTGCATCTCCTGCACCCATATATTGCGCAACTAACACAGTGCCTCCTGAAGCAATTCCCATGGTGAGAGACATCAATAAAAAAATAAT
>CAYYUE010000035.1:0-5809 GCA_964474745.1 uncultured Bacteroidaceae bacterium
CAATTGCAGATAGATTTTTGATTATTTGAATCAGTCTATAATTTCTCTGTTTTTTTATTTATCTACATTTTCAACAACTTCTTAAAATAGAAAAGATACATTGTATATTTATTGATATACAATGTATCTTTGATTTATTACTTTTCTATCTTATATTTCCTTGATTGATCGGAAAAAATATTTATACAAAAGGTTCTTCAGGCATAACAAGCCATAAAATAAGATATAATAAAATTCCGGAACCTCCTAAAAAGACAATTAGTAGAAACGCAACACGAACTAATGTGTCTTCAATACCAAAATACTTAGCCAATCCTCCACAAACTCCAGCAATCTTGCAATTACTACGATTCGTCCGCGTCAACTTCTTTGTATATACTTGATTTTTATTATATTGAGTATCATTGTCCGGATAATTTAATTTACGAAGAATCATAACCAAATCAGATGCAGAAATAGTTGTCTTATGCGCCGTAAGCAACATATCAAATTCTGCAGCAATAGTACGTTCGGCAGTATTCCTATCGATTTGTCTGTTTAAAACTACAGTTAAATGCGCATAAGCGACTTCATCCAGAGTGTAGTATTTTCCATCCAATTGAATTGTTTTCATACAGGTATTTTCTTTAAATTTATTTATACGATTTAATATCCTCAATGACTTTATGCGCCAACATATCAGCTTTAGCTTTTGTTTTACTTTCAGAGTAGATTCGGACGATGGGCTCCGTATTGGATTTACGTAAATGGACCCACTCGTTATCAAATTCTATTTTTACACCGTCAACAGTGTTTACCGGATAATCTTTATATTTTTCAGCTATACATTGCAATACTTCATCAATATCAATATCGGGAGTCAATTCTATTTTATTTTTAGAGATTACATAGTTCGGGTAACTTTTTCGAAGCGATGATGCGGATATTCCTTTTTTCGCGAGATAAGTTAAAAAAAGAGCAACACCAACCAAAGCATCTCTTCCATAATGGAGTTCCGGATAAATAATACCTCCATTACCTTCGCCCCCAATAATGGCATTTGTTTCTTTCATTTTATTCACCACATTCACCTCTCCTACTGCAGAAGCTTGATAATTTCCTCCATAAGTCTCAGTAACATCGCGTAGTGCTCTTGTTGACGACATATTGGATACCGTGTTTCCCTTTTTGTCGGCTAAAATATAATCGGCAATAGAAACTAATGTATATTCTTCTCCAAACATACTACCGTCTTCACAAATGAATGCCAACCGATCAACATCAGGGTCTACCACTATTCCTAAATCGCATTTTTTGTCGGTTACTACATGCGCAATTTCATGTAAATGTTCAGGTAATGGTTCCGGATTGTGGGCAAAAATACCCGTAGGATTACAGTTGATTTCTACAATTTCAACCACACCTAATTTTCTTAATAATTGTGGAATCGCGATACCTCCTGTTGAGTTCACTGCATCTACAGCTACTCGAAAATGTGCCTTTTTAATGATCTCAACATCAACTAATGGCAATGCTAATATGTTATCGATGTGTCTATTAATGGTTTCAAAATCCGTTTCATATTTTCCAAGCTTATCCACCGGCGCAAATTTCAAATTTAAACTTTCTGCAAGATGCAACACTTTTTCCCCCTCATTAGCATCAATAAATTCACCTTGGTCGTTCAATAATTTCAACGCATTCCATTGCATGGGATTATGGCTGGCCGTTAAAATAATACCTCCATCAGCCTTTTTATCAATCACAGCCATCTCTACAGTGGGTGTTGTAGATAAACCTGTTTCTATAACATCGATACCCATACCTAATAAAGTACCTACAACAAGATGATCAACCATAATACCCGAAATACGAGCATCGCGACCTACTACAAGTTTTAATTTTTTATTGATTTTTGATTTTTGTAATAAAGAAGCAAAAGCTGCAGTAAATTTCACTATGTCCAAAGGGCTTAATCCTTCTCCAGCCAAACCTCCAATCGTTCCTCTTATTCCTGATATTGATTTAATTAAAGACATTATGTATCTATTTTTTTTTTACAAATGTACACGTTTTTTTCTTCATAACTATGCTTATTTTTAATTATATGGTCATCTACCCATATTTATCACATGAAATTTATTTCACATTTCGTGAAGTCTAAAAATGACAACTGAGATGATGTAAATGTAAAATTCTCAAATAGAAATAACTTTTACAATTTGTATATTTTATACATCGCACATACACTATCTGCATAAACTCTTTCTATACATGTTGCATATTTTATCTGTTAATTTAGAAAAAAATGTATCTTTGAAGGAATTAAACTAGTACTTCATATAGAATAGTACATTAATTATCATACGTTTATATATTAAAATCATGAAAAAGACAAGAATTATTTTAGGTTTGCTCGTTGTGGTATTATTTTCTATCACACCACTGTATGCACAAAAAAAGTACGAATACAAAACTGTACCAAATGATCCTTTGCAAGTACGTGAATATAGGTTAGACAACGGACTGAAAGTATATATGAGCGTATACAAGGATGCTCCACGTATTCAGACATATATTGCCATAAAAGCGGGAAGTAAGAACGATCCTTCCGAAACTACCGGCTTAGCCCATTATTTAGAACACATGATGTTTAAAGGAACCCAAAAATTAGGGACTAAAGATTGGGAAAAAGAAAAGGTATATATCCAACAAATTGAAGATTTGTTTGAAGCTTATAGATTGTTTGACGATACCGATACACGCACAGCTATTTACAAAAAGATAGATTCTTTATCTTATGAAGCATCCAAACTTGCCATTGCTAATGAATATGATAAATCTATGACTGCTATTGGATCAACAGGAACTAATGCTTTTACTTCGAACGATTACACCATGTATGTAGAAAATATTCCAAACAATCAATTGGAAAATTGGGCTATGATTCAAGCCGATCGTTTTCAAAATTTGGTATTACGTTTATTTCATACAGAATTGGAAACTATATATGAAGAAAAAAATATGAGTTTAACCAATGACGGACGAAAAGCCAATGAAGCTATGTTACAAGCTTTATTTCCGAACCATCCTTATGGGAAACAAACCACTTTAGGGGAAGGAGAACATCTGAAAAATCCATCAATGCGGAACGTTCGCAATTTCGTATCTACTTATTATGTTCCCAATAATATGGCTATATGCATGTCGGGCGATTTTAACCCTGATGAAGCCATTACAATTATTGACAAGTATTTTGGCCAGATGAAACCAGGTGATATTCCAGACTTTAAGTTCACATATGAAACACCTATGGCAAAACCTGTCGTTAAAGACGTGATTGGTTTAGATGCTGAAAACACTCGTATCGCCTATCGAATTAATGCAGGAAATGGAACAGATGAAGCACGCAAAGCTGATTTATTGGCAACTATTTTAAATAATGGGAAATGCGGATTAATTGATATTAATTTGAATCAACAACAAAAATGCTTAGGGGCTTATGTTGGAGCCTATACGTTAAACGATTACACCGCTTTCATGATTGGCGGTCGCCCCAAACAAGGTCAAACATTAGAAGAGTTGCAACAATTGTTTTTAGAACAAATAGAATTATTGAAAAAAGGCGAATTTCCGGATTGGATGCTCGAAGCTGCTATCAATAATGCTAAACTTACTATAATGAAACAAGCTGAAAGCAACCAGGCGCGTGTTTCATTGATGGCTTACGCTTTTGTTCAAAACCAGCCGTGGGTCGATATTGTAAACGAACTTGACGAAATAAGCAAAATAACCAAAAAAGATTTAGTTGCATTTGCCAATATGCATTTTAGTAATAACTACGTAATAGTAAATAAACGTCAAGGAACACCCGAAGAGGTAGCTAAAGTAGCTAAACCATCCATTACTCCTATTGAAGTGGGACGGGATGCAGAATCAGATTTCCTGAAATCAATAAAATCCAACAATGTATCCTATATTGAACCTGTCTTTGTAGATTATAACAAAGATATGCAACGTACTAAATTGAATAATGATGCCGAATTATTATATACTCAAAATCATGAAAATAAAACATTTTATTTGGTGTATCGTTTCGATTTTGGTTCTCACGCCGATAAAACTATCGATTTAGCTTCCGATTTGCTGCCATATTTGGGTACTTCAAAAAAAACAGCAGAACTAATTCAACAAGAGTTTTATAAGTTGGCTTGCAATTTTGTCGTAAACGTAGGAACTGAAAATATAAATGTAATTATCAGCGGACTTAGTGAAAATATGGCAAAAGCAACCGCTTTGGTAGAAGAAATTTTCACCGATATACAACCCAATAACGAGGCACTAGCCAACATGGTAAGCGATATTTTAAAGGCTCGGAATGAAGGAAAAACCAATCAACGCAACATATTTAATCATTTGGTGAATTATGGAACCTATGGAGAAAATTCTCCAATGAAGAATATTTTGAGCGAAAAAGAATTGAATACATATACTTCTCAACAATTAGTAGATGCCATTAAAGGTTTGTTTCATTACCAACACCGTGTTTTGTATTATGGGCCGGAAACTATAGATTCCGTTAAAACATTAGTAGCTAATCATCACAACATGTCGAAAGATTTGCAAAAGACGCCTAAAAATAAAGAATTTACACCACTTGTTACAAAAGAAAACAAGGTCTATTTTGTAGATTATAATGCAAAACAATCGTATTTGCAGCAAGTTACTCGTAGTGAAAAATATACACCTCAAATATATTCAAAACGTCTTATTTACAACGCGTATTTCGGTGGAGGCATGAATGCAATCGTATTCCAAGAAATGCGTGAAAAACGTTCGTTGGCATACACTGCATGGGCAAATTATTCGTTGCCTAACCAAAAAGACGGATTCTGTATGAATAATTCTTATATTGCGACACAAAATGATAAGGTTGTAGACGCTATTGATGCGTTCAATGATTTATTTAACAATATGCCTATAGCACAGCAAAATTTTGACTTAACAAAAGAAGCTTTGGCCTCGAATATCCGTACGGAACGTATCACTAAAATGAACATTATTTGGAATTATTTAAATAATGAAAAAATGGGGTATAAACAGGATATGCGTCAAGTTCTATTTCAGGAATTACCTACAATGACAATGAAAGATGTAGAAAGTTTTAATCATAAATACATCAAAAACACGCCAAAAACGTACATGATTTTAGGGAAAGAATCGGATATGGATTTTGAAGTATTAAACAAATACGGCAAAGTTCAAAAGTTAACACTGGAAGACATTTTTGGGTATTAAACAATCAATGAAGTATCACAGCTCAAGTACCGAATTCAGTACTATGGTATCTTGAATTTGTGTTATTTTCATATTTGTAAAAGACAAATAGCCAAAACTCATCATAAAGACGGCTTAAGGATACAAGAGTCGTCTTTTATTTTTGTCAAGTTTGCACCCACAAAACCAATTTATCAAGATTTTTCCCAATAAAACAGTACTCCAATCACAAATACAAGCCTTACGAGATGCATTTCTGTCATCATAAAAGCCTAATGCTATTCATACAAATACTGTTAATGAGGTTTATAAACTCATTATATCAAAAACAACGTCATACTTGAAGGCTGCATATGTTTGTATGATAAAATACACGATACATATTTTAACAACAAAAACTGACAATAATTGAGAAATAATACGTATCTTTGTATCTACAAAACACTACATGAAACAAGTAGATAACAATCATATCATATACTTAGTCTTATTAAATAACAATATTTTGCTTTACAACAAATTAAGCTCGAATAACCGAGTTTTGATCTCGATG
>CAYYUE010000035.1:5819-15216 GCA_964474745.1 uncultured Bacteroidaceae bacterium
TTTTCAACAATTTAAAATAATGCAGGTATAAAAAAGTATGGAATAAGTGAAAAATGAGTATAAGTTGTGACCATAATTGCTTTAGATAAAATAATGTCATCAATGAAATTTGCTTATAACATAGAGTAATTATTATTTGTTTGTTTAGTAACCATAAAATACATATTTATGAGTATTCAAATAGAGCTGGTATTATTAGTTGTATCTATATTATTTTTTGTAAGTATCCTAGCAGATAAAGCCGGCTTCCGTTTTGGAGTTCCTGCCCTATTGCTTTTCTTGGCAGTAGGAATGTTATTCGGTAGCGATGGTTTAGGTATTCAGTTTTACGATATCCACATTGCGCAAACAGTTGGAACTATAGCTCTCTGTATTATCCTTTTTTCGGGTGGAATGGACACAAAAATAGCCGAAATTCGCCCAGTGATTCCTCAAGGAATCATCTTAGCAACAATTGGCGTATTTTTAACTGCAGGTATTACAGGAATTTTGATATGGTTATTTTATAGATACATACAACCCAACAGCGAGATCGGGATATTAACATCTTTATTGCTAGCTGCTACAATGTCATCAACTGATTCAGCCTCGGTTTTTTCCATTCTTCGATCTAAAGGATTACACCTAAAAAATAATTTACGTCCAATGCTGGAACTTGAAAGTGGAAGTAACGATCCGATGGCATATGTTTTAACTATAACGCTCATTGGTATCATACAATCGAGCAGCTCTCCCAGCTATGGTTATGCTATAGCAACGATATTTATGCAGCTGATTATTGGAGGAGTTATGGGGTTTGCATTAGGAAAATTTATGGTATGGGGAATTAACAGACTAAAGATTGACAATAATTCTTTATACCCTATTCTAACATTTACTTGTTGCATTTTTATTTTCTCCTCTTCTTACTTTTTAAAAGGAAACAGTTATTTAGCTGTTTATATTGCCGGATTAGTAGTAGGAAACTCAAAATTTGTTCATAAAAGATCTACTTTGAATTTTTTTGATGGATTATCATGGTTAAGCCAATTACTCATGTTCTTAACACTCGGACTTCTGGTTAACCCACACGAACTGATTCCTATTATTATTCCCGGATTGATAATCAGTTTTTTAATGATATTCATTACACGTCCAATTGGTGTTTTTGCCTGCTTATTTCCTTTCCGAAAAATGACTTTTCGAGATAAAGCTTTTGTATCGTGGGTTGGGCTAAAAGGTGCTGTCCCCATTATTTTTGCTATACTTACTTTAGCTTCGGATGTCCCAAATGCCAGATTAATTTTTAACATCGTATTCTTTTGCACTTTGGTTTCTTTGATCGTTCAAGGAACAACTCTCCCCAAAATGGCAAATTGGCTAAAAGTTGCGGATATTCCAAAATTGCTAAAAAAACCTCAAACATTCGATATAGAATTACCCGAAGATGTAAAATCTGTTACTACAGAAATAACAGTAAGTTCTGAAATGTTGAAAAATGGCAACCGATTGATGGATATGGAAATACCTGAAAAGACATTAGTAATTATGGTAAAACGAGCTGAGAACTATTTTGTCCCAACCGGCAAAACCACCTTATTAAAGAATGATAGACTGCTTATTATTACTGATAATCAAGAAAGTCTTGTTGACATGTATAAAAAGATACATACTGAAGGAAAGAATTGATAGTACTTCTATACATTCGCAAAAAGTATATTAAATAACATTCTCTCCCTATAAGCTGTCTAATACAATTATTATGGATAACGGATCCATACATCTATTGATATCGAAATTCAAAAAGAAAAAAAGCTTACACATTGATTGTAAAATAAATTTCATGTACGTGATAAATATTGAAATCTAAAAGAACCCGCTGTGAAAGAAGATAATAAAATATAAATTATTATTTGTTGACTTTTTGTTTTGTTCAGTAAGTCATTTCTAAGAGAAAATGTTGAATCTGCATTTTGGGAAAAGCTCTGTCATAGCAAATCCTTATTTTTCAATAAACTAAACTTATTATTAAATATATAAGTTATGAAACATATTTATCAAAAATTGGTACCCTCGACGGGAATCGAACCCATATCAACGGTTTAGGAAACCGCTATTCTATCCGTTGAACTACAAGGGCTATGATCATTTTGTTCAAGATTTCGCATCATTGAATAATTTACTCTGCTTATATCATAAAATAAAAACGAATGGGATTCTGTAATATTTAGATCATCCCATTCGTAGATTTTCTAATTATAATTTCCGTTTTACTTCAAATTCTTCGTATGCTTCTACAATATCTCTCACCTTTATGTCATTAAAGTTTTCAATATTCAACCCGCAATCCTGACCGGAAACGACTTCCTTTACATCGTCTTTAAAACGCTTAAGTGAAGCCAATTTTCCTGTATATACAACAATACCATCACGTATAATGCGTACATTGTTATTTCGATTTATTTTACCATCCAAACACATACATCCGGCAATAGTTCCTACTTTAGCAATTTTAAAGGTTTCTCTAATTTCAAGATTTGCTACAATTTTTTCTTGGATTTCAGGTGAAAGCATGCCTTCAATAGCATCCTTCAACTCATTAATAGCAGAATAAATAATTGAATACAACCGTATATCAATTTGTTCTAATTCTGCCAATTTACGTGCCTGTACGGAAGGACGAACTTGGAATCCTATAATAATAGCATTAGAAGCCGTTGCTAGCAATACGTCAGATTCCGTAATTTGACCAACAGCTTTGTGCACCACATTTACTTGAACTTCATCATTTGACAATTTCAACAAAGAATCAGAAAGAGCTTCTACAGAACCGTCCACATCTCCCTTTACAATTAAATCCAATTGTTTGAAATCTCCAATAGCAATACGGCGTCCAATTTCATCCAGCGTAATATGTTTTTGTGTACGAATTCCCTGTTCTCGTTGCAATTGAAAGCGTTTTCCGGCTATATCCTTGGCGCCTTTTTCATTTTCGGTTACATTGAATGTATCACCGGCCTGAGGTGCTCCATTCAACCCCAACATTAATACAGGAGTCGATGGACCGGCCTCTTTTAGAATCTGATTACGTTCATTGTACATGGCCTTCACTCTTCCGTAAGTAGAACCCGCCAAAACCGGATCTCCTTGTCGTATAGTTCCATCTTGAACCAATATTTTAGCTATATATCCTCTACCTTTATCTAATGATGATTCAATAATAGTTCCCTTAGCTCTCTTATTGGGATTGCCTTTCAATTCGAGCATTTCTGCTTCCAATAAAACTTTTTCAAGCAATAAATCAACATTCGTTCCTTTTTTAGCTGCAATATCTTGGCTTTGATATTTTCCACCCCATTCCTCAACCAACAAGTTCATTCCAGCCAATTCTTCTTTTATTTTCTCGGGGTTCGCACCAGCTTTATCTATTTTATTAATCGCAAATATAATAGGCACATTTGCAGCTTGAGCATGGTTAATAGCTTCTATAGTTTGCGGCATGACTTTATCATCAGCAGCAACCACGATGATAGCAATATCGGTAATTTTAGCACCACGTGCACGCATAGCTGTAAATGCCTCATGACCAGGAGTGTCTAAAAAAGTTATTTTTCTTCCCCCATGCATTTCTACTTCGTAGGCTCCTATATGTTGAGTGATCCCTCCTGCTTCACCAGCTATTACATTAGCATTTCGTATGTAATCCAATAGTGACGTTTTGCCATGGTCAACATGCCCCATAACTGTAACGATAGGATTACGAGATTCCAAATCTTCTAGATTATCGGCTTCTTCTACTTCCAATATAGCATCTACAACATCCGCACTGACAAAATCAACCTGATATCCGAATTCATCAGCAATCAATTGAATGGCTTCAGCATCTAATCTTTGATTGATTGAAACAAACATTCCTACAGCCATACACGTTGCTATAATTTTTGTTACTGGAATATTCATCATCGTAGCTAATTCATTGGCTGTAACAAACTCAGTTACTTTCAATATTTTCTGATTTTCAGCCTCCCTAATTTGCTCAGCTTCGATGTGTTGATGAACATTTTGTCGTTTTTCACGACGATGTTTCGAAGTTTTTGATTTTCCAAGCGGATTCAACCGTGCTAATGTTTCCCGAATTTGCTTTTCAATTTCAGCGTCGTCAATCTCTTGTTTTTTCTTTAATACTGGTTTTTTATCCTTAACCTTTTTTGTATCTTTTGCTTTTTTATCAGCAGGTTTTATTACACTCTTTCCAAATTTGTCTGTATGGTTAGACGGCTGCTGTTCTACATTAAGAGCTTCTCGTTTTATTCTTTTCCGCTTTTTCTTTTTAGCCCTATCATCACTTCCTTGCACAGGTTTAGTTTCATCTTGAACAGGCTTGGATTTCGCTTTATTAAACTGAGAAAGATCTATTCTAGAAACAACTTTAGGTCCTTCTAATTTTTTATATTGTGTTTCTATAAACTCTATTTCTTTTTCCACCAATTCTTCTACCGGTTTATTAACCTCCTCCTGAGGTGGCAATTTGGGTTGTTGCGGTACTTCTTGATGTTGCTTATTTTTCTTAATACTTTTTTCAGCCTCCTTCTGAGCTTTTGGCTCAATTTCTTTCTTTGGTTTTATCACTTTCTTTTTTTCAGCCTCTTTTTGGGCTTTTTTCTCATTTCTCTCAATATCCCGTTCTTCTCTGGTTTTTTTATCAGGCCGACTTTTTGTATTGATTGCATTCAGATCTATTTTATTAACAATCCGAATTTCAGCTTTAAACACATCTCCAGAATTCGTATCACTAGGAACTGCAGCTTGGATTATTTGCGGTTCAAAACCAGGCTTTTTTTGATCCGCTTTATCTTTTTCATGGGTGGCTATGTCAGAATTACTTTTTTGTTTGATTGTAAATTTAGGATTTTCCGAGTAATTTTTAATTATAATTTCCTCATTTTCTTCCTTTTTGGGAGCTTCAGAATCGCCCATAGTATGAGAGGCTTCAATAATCACGGCTTCCTTCACAGGAGTAGCTATAGCTATTTTATCCGCATTTTCTTTTACCTCTCGTTCGGATTGGAAAGCTTTCGACAGCAGTCCATACATTTCTCCCGATATTTTAGTATTGGGATTGTTTTCTATTTGATATCCTTTTTTTGCAAGGAAGTCTACCAAGCTGGAAACTCCAACATTAAACTCCTTTGCAACTTTGTTTAGCCTGATATTTTTAACTTCTTCTGACATAATCCACTGTATAAGTTTCTGAATAATTTTCAAAATGTATTTTCGTTTAATCAATAGTATTTCTTAGAATCACCATTTCTATCAAGGGCTCTCGACACTTTCAAGGGTGTCTCATTATTATTCGTCTTCGAACTCAGCTCTCAATATGCTCAATACATTGGCAATCGTTTCCTCCTCTAATTCCGTGCGTTGCAATAATTCTTTTTCCGATAATGTCAGTACACTTTTCGCTGTATCACAACCTATTTTTACCAATTCATCAATAACCCATTGATCAATTTCATCGGAAAATTCACGAATGTCCACATCATCATAATCCTCATCTGTATCGCGATATACATCTATTTCGTAACCGGAAAGCTTACTTGCCAGCTTAATATTATGCCCTCCTTTACCTATTGCTAAGGACACTTCTTCCGGTTTCATGTATACTTCAGCTCGCTTTTCATCCTCATATATTTTTATCGAAGATATTTTTGCGGGGTTCAACGCCCGTTGAATATATAATTCAGAGTTTGTGGTATAATTTATCACATCGATATTTTCATTACGAAGTTCTCTCACTATACCATGGATACGTCCTCCTTTCATTCCGACACACGAACCTACAGGGTCTATTCTATCATCATAAGATTCTACGGCCACTTTAGAACGATCACCCGGAACTCGAACAATGTTCTTAATAGTGATCAATCCGTCATAAATTTCCGGCACCTCGGATTCCAACAATCTTTCTAAAAAAATGGGGGATGTACGCGACAATATGATTACAGGATTATTATTTCTTAATTCTACTTTTAATACCACTGCTCGAATTGTATCGCCTTTTCGGTAATGATCTGCGGGTATTTGTTCTGATTTCGGAAGCACCAATTCTATCTTTTCTTCATCCAACACCAACATTTCTTTATTCCAGACTTGATATACCTCTCCTACGATGATTTCTCCTACCCTCTCTTTATATTTTTGAAATATCAACGACTTCTCGTAATCTTGAATTTTTGCTTTCAAATTTTGTCCAATAGCCAATACTTCTCGACGTCCAAAATCCAACAAACGAATAGGTTCTGACAATTCCTCTCCTACTTCAAAATCCGCTTCAATTTTAATTGCCTCGGAATAAGCTATTTGAGTCTTATCGTTTTCGACCTGTCCATCTTCGACAATTTCACGATTTCTAAAAATTTCAAGATCGCCTTTGTCTATATTGACAATAATATCGAAATTCTCATCTGTTCCATAACGTTTTACCAATGCGTTACGAAATACCTCTTCCAAAATGCGCATCAACGTCTCTCTGTCAATGTTTTTAAATTCTTTAAATTCTGAAAAGGATTCTATCAAGTTTAATGCTTCCATAACATTCGCTTAGAATTTTATCATTATTTTTGCTACTTTTATATCATCAAAAGGTATTATTATCAATCCTGAAACACCTTCTTTCTTTTGCTTTTTTGTAAGCTCTTGTTCCAGTGAAATAGCAGTTTCTGCCACTTCGATCAGTTTACCTTCCACAGTTATATCAGCGTAAGTATCAACACGTAACATACGTCCAACATTTTTCTGGTATTGACGTATTAGTTTTAAGGGTGAATCTAAACCCGCCGAAGCTACATTCAGTTCAAAATCTACTTCATCTCGATCCAAATGGCTTTCAATAAAGCGGCTTAGTGTGATACAATCATCTATTACAATTCCGTTATCACCATCTATTGCAACATTAATACGATTATCTTTAGATATATGTAAGTCTACCAAAAACTTATCACTATCATTAAGCTCCGCTTTTATCAGTTCTAATATTTTTACTTTGTCTATCATTTTTTTACTAAAAGAGGGGACCTTTCGCCCCCTCTTTTCTTTTTATTTTTCAAGATGCAAAGGTACGAATTTTTATTTGATTTACAAGCATTTTGTGGAAAAAAGATATCGAGAAAAATATAACATCCTTAAAATCAAGAAAAATACATAAAGAGCTTTTTTCATTTCATTTATAATGATTTCAGATCTTTACGCTTTTTTATTTTCATTTTTTAGAAAACATCAACAACTTCTAACTAAAAAAACAAGTATAAATTAAAAATCTGTCATTATAATGCAAGTCACCTTTAATACTGCTAATCTTTAATTAAACAGTATTTTTCTATTAAAATAGAACACAATTCTCTATCTTATTCACGATAATAACTTTGAGAAACAAGTTTTATCTATATGAATTATAATGAAACTATCGTCTCAAACAATTATAAGTCTTTTATGAATAGTTGAGAAAATAATAGAGGCTATTAAAATTTTAAAAATCAATAAATTATCGCAAATTTCTCCGTTTAAAAAAGACAAACAACCCCACCGTAACGAGAATCATAATTATAACAACTCCCCAAAAAGCCCAAGATGCGTTTTGATATGGCAAATCGACATTCATACCATACATACCCGTTATCACTGTTAAAGGAAGCATAATTGTAGAAAAATAGGTAAGGACCTTCATTATTTCATTCGTTTTATTCGCCTGTAATGAATCAAACGTTTTTGACAAACCTTCAATTAATTCACCATAGTCTTCAACAAGGTCAAACATTTTTTGATATTTATCCAAAATATTTCCCCAGTAATCTTCCATATTCTCCACAAATCCTTTTTCTCCAGATTCAAATTGATGAAAAAGCCGTAATTGAGGCTTGAAGGTCGTATTCAATAAAATAATATTACGTCGAGTAATCGAAATCAACTCAATAATACGTTGTGCCTTTTTATTAAAAATATCATAGTTTATCAAATCTACTTCTGCTCCAATACGAAGTATCAATGTATACGTTTCCACCATCAATTTATCTAATAAATTATAAAGCAAAAGGTCACTCGATTTGAGCATATTCAGTTCGCTTTCATTTTTTATTTGCAGATCTTGATGAATTGTATCAAAAAATTTTTTTACTACCCAATGGGACTTTCCGATAGTAATAATATATTCTTTTCCCCAGAATATTTTGACTTCCTTAATTCGGATAAACTTATTTCCCTTGTCAAAATAAGGAAAATGTAAAATAAGAAAATAATAATTGTCGTACTCATCTATCTTAGGTCTTTGATTAGTTCCACGACAATCTTCTATATCAAGGGTATGAAAATGATATGTTTCTAGTAAAAAACGATAATCCTCTTCACTTGGATTTGAAATATGATGCCACTTTAAGCTCCCATACTGAATGGTTTCTACCATATACGACTCTCCCCCTTTCTTAATTAAACTGATCACTATGTGGTCTATATTCTACATTCCTTTTATTTTTTGCAAAAATACATCTTTTTTCTCAAACATCCAGCCTTTTATTTTTTTCACTGTTATGTAAATCGTTACCAAAATTCAAAAATAAAGTATAAAAAAAAATAAACAACTCAATTTTTTCTATACAAAAACGTTATGAGGTTGTTTTATTGTAAAACAACAGTATAAATATTTGTTATTAATTGAAATAAAAAAAATTAAATTATGAAGAGTAGATTATTTTTAATCAGTTTGTTTGCAATTGTATTGGTATCTCTTACAAGTTGCAACAACAAAGAGGAACAAGCTCGTTCTCAAAAAACAATAGATTCATTACAAACTATCTTGGATAACAAGGACACGGAGATGAATCAATTTTTTGAAATTTTGAATGAAATAGAAGACAATCTTGCAGGAGTAACTTCGAAATTCGGTTCGGTAGAAGAGCTTCGTCGTGGAAAAACGGAAGTGAGAAATGACGTAAAACTTCAAATCAATGATCAAATCAATGAAATTGCCAACATGTTGAGCAGTAATAAGCAAAAATTGGCTACATTAAATAAAAAACTTGCTGAAGCAAAAGGAGAAACTACAAAACTAAAAGAATATGTTGAAAAACTACAAACTCGCATAGAAGAACAAGAAAATGAAATTCAAACACTTGTTACCGAACTGGAACAAAAGAAAATAATTATTGAAAATTTAAATACAAATGTTCGAGATTTAACTCAATCTAATACAGAAAAGGAACAAATAATAGCTAAGCAAATAACAGAAGCTAATAAAGCGTACTATATTATTGGAACTTATAAAGAATTAAAAGAAGCTGGTATCGTAGACAAGACAGGAGGATTTATTGGTATTGGTAAAAAACCTTGGAGACAAAAAGGAACAGGACGTGCACGTTCAGGTTCTACC
>CAYYUE010000036.1:0-9599 GCA_964474745.1 uncultured Bacteroidaceae bacterium
ATCAAGAATTGATTGAAAATGTAACGAAATGGAAACAAAACACGGAAGATTATTATAATGACTTTGACAAACATACGGATGTTGATCAGGCTATTTTTATTGAAACGTTTATATATTATATTCGAAACTTGGATCCGAATTTATTACCTTTAGAATTTGTTGCTTATAAAAATGTATCAAATACTGAATTAGAAAAAGAGTTGGGAAAGATATATGACCGTTCTATGCTTACCTCGAAGGAAAAAATGGAGAAATTACTGAAAAACTTTAAACCGGGAGATCAGAAAAAAATACAAAAAGATATAGGGGTTATGCTCTTTTTAACACCTTATCAACAGGTGAGTGATGCAAATGTTTCGACGAAACGTACTGCATTAAATAACGAATTGAATCGATTATATAGACTTTATATAAAAGGAATGATGCAGATGGATAGTAGTACTGTTAGTTTTCCTGATGCAAATTTAACTTTGCGGGTTGCTTATGGAAATGTTGCCGGATTTCGTCCTAAAGATGGAGTTTATTATAAGCCTTATACAACACTGGACGGAATCATGCAAAAAGAAAATCCTGATATTTATGATTATGTAGTAGAACCTCGGTTAAAGGAGTTGTATAACACAAAAACGTATGGACCTTATGTGAATCAAAAAGGAGAAATTCCGGTTGCTTTTATTGCTACCAACCATACTACCGGAGGCAATTCGGGGAGTCCTGTACTGAATGCAAACGGAGAACTTATCGGACTTAATTTTGACCGCTGCTGGGAAGGTACCATGAGTGATTTGCTTTTTGATCCGGAATATTGTCGTAATATTACGTTAGACATTCGCTATTGCTTGTTTATCATAGACAAATTCGCAGGAGCTCAAAATTTAATGAATGAATTAACTATTACGAAGTAATAAAGTTGTATAAACATCTTAAAACTCGTTCAGAGGTATGAGATGTATTGTAAAAAATGTCACTTTTTTTTCGTACTTTTGCAAATTACTTTTTTTGAAAAAGGTAATGAAGATGAGATAAAATAAGTAATATAAATTCGATGAAGAACATAAGAAATTTTTGTATTATAGCCCATATTGATCACGGAAAAAGTACGTTAGCCGATAGATTGTTGGAGTTTACCAAAACTATTTCGCAACGCGATATGGAAAACCAAGTGTTGGATAATATGGATTTGGAAAAGGAGAGAGGTATTACGATTAAAAGCCATGCGATCCAGATGGAATACATGCAAGACGGACAAAAATACCTGCTTAATTTGATTGATACTCCTGGTCACGTGGACTTCTCGTATGAAGTTTCTCGTTCTATTGCAGCTTGCGAAGGAGCGTTGCTTATTATAGATGCGACTCAAGGGATTCAAGCACAAACTATTTCGAATTTGTATTTAGCTCTCGATAACGATTTGGAAATTATTCCGGTTCTTAACAAAATGGATTTGGATAATGCTATGCCTGAAGAAGTTTCCGATCAAATTGTAGATCTTATCGGATGCAGTCATGAAGATATATTACCGGCCAGCGGAAAAACCGGATATGGAGTAGAAGCCATTTTACAGGCTATTGTTGCTCGTATTCCAGCTCCTAAAGGTGACGATAACGCACCCTTGCAAGCATTAATTTTCGATTCCGTTTTCAATCCGTTCCGAGGTATTGTTTCGTATTTTCGTGTTATGAATGGAACGCTTAAAACCAATGACTTTGTAAAATTTGTCAATACAGGAAAAGAATATCATGCTGATGAAATAGGAGTGTTGAAACTGAAAATGGAACCTCGTAAAGTACTTGCTTCAGGTGATGTGGGATATATTATCTCCGGCATAAAAACTTCTAAAGAGGTACAGGTGGGGGATACCATTACTCATGTAGCAAATCCCTGTAAAGAAGCTATTTCCGGATTTGAAGCTGTAAAACCCATGGTATTTGCCGGAGTTTATCCAGTGGATAGTGATGATTATGAAGAATTGAGATCCTCCATAGAGAAATTGCAACTCAACGATGCTTCACTTACATTTGAACCGGAATCTTCGTTAGCATTAGGTTTCGGATTTCGATGTGGCTTTTTGGGTTTGCTGCATATGGAAATCATACAAGAACGATTGGAACGGGAATTCAACATGGATGTAATTACCACTGTTCCTAATGTTCGGTATTTGATACACCTTACCAATGGAGAAATATTGGATGTATTCAATCCCTCGGGGTTACCTGAGCCTAACTATATCGATTTTGTAGAAGAACCGTGTATTACTGCACAAATCATTACCAAATCTGATTATATTGGATCTATTATTAAGCTTTGTATTGATAAGCGAGGTATTTTGAAAAACCAAATATACCTTACGACTGACCGTATTGAAATTACATTCGAACTACCGCTGGGTGAAGTCGTATTCGATTTTTATGATAAGTTAAAAAGTATATCGAAGGGATATGCATCATTTGACTATTTTCAATCAGGATATAAGCCTTCCAAATTGGTAAAACTGGAAATTCTACTCAATGGTGATCCTGTAGATGCTCTCTCAGCACTTACACATGTGGACAATGCATATCCATTAGGACGGCGCATGTGTGAAAAATTGAGAGAACTTATCCCTCGGCAACAATTCGATATTGCCATTCAAGCTGCTATCGGGAGTAAAATTATTGCTCGCGAAACAGTAAAAGCTGTTCGTAAAGATGTTACGGCAAAGTGTTACGGAGGTGATATTTCGCGTAAACGAAAGCTGTTGGAGAAACAGAAAGAAGGTAAAAAACGCATGCGTCAAGTTGGAAATGTAGAAGTTCCTCAAAGTGCTTTTTTGGCAGTACTTAAACTGGACTAATTTTTTATAATTAAAAATTTATGAATCACATGATGCTTTTCATTGTGGTCATTTCAAATAAAATAAAAATGAAACGTACCGTATCAATTGTCTTATTTATGGCGATTGCTTTGTTGAGCACTGCCCAAAACAATATGTTGAATTCCGATCAGTTGATGGATTATTCGTTATATCCTTCTCGTATGCGAGGTTTGCAATTTATTGGAAAAAGTAATAACTTTTCATATATTCAAGATAATATTTTGTATTCTGCAACAAAAAGTTCGCAAAAAGAACTTCTTACATTGGATAAATTGAATGCTGCATTGCAAAAAATCAATGAACCGAAATTGAGGTATTTTCCAAATGTACGATTTGTTAATGAAAGGGAAATAAGCTTTACCATAGGGGAGAAATTTTTTATATGTAACTTGAAAACACATTCCATTTCCAACTTGCTTACGTATGCTGAAAATGCACAAAATTTGGATATGGAACCCTATAATTACCAATATGCTTATACCAAGGATAACAACTTATATGTAGTAAGTGGTAGGAAAACATTTGAATTGGCATCCGAACAGCCTGATATTGTATATGGACAAGCAGCTCATCGTAGCGAATTTGGCATCGAGAAAGGTACATTTTGGTCACCGAAAGGAAATTTATTGGCTTTTTATAAAATGGATCAAAGCATGGTTACGGATTATCCTTTAGTAAATACGGGATTACGTATTGCCACTGTAGAAGCTACAAAATACCCTATGGCTGGAATGAAGAGCCACGAGGTAGAAGTAGGGATTTATAATACATTAAAAGAAGAAGTATCATATTTGAAAACGCGAAAAGACACTACTGTTGATGAGCGTGAGAATTATTTGACGAACATTACATGGAGTCCGGACGAAACGCAATTGTATATTGCTAAAATTAATCGCGCACAAAACCATATGTGGTTGGAGCGATACAATGTGCAAACGGGAAGTTTGGAAAAAGTATTGTTCGAAGAACAGAACGACAGGTATGTGGAACCTATGCAAGGATTGTATTTTTTACCCAACAATCCTAATCAATTTTTATGGTTAAGTCAACGTGACGGATATAAACATATATATCTATACAATACCGACGGTGGTCTTGTGAAACAGCTTACTAATGGAAACTTCGAAGTGCACGATATTATAGGTTTTGATGGCAAGGCTGAGCATGTATTCTTTTATTCCAATATTGAAAATCCGATGGAGAGGGCGGCTTATAGTGTAAATATAAAAACCGGAGATATAGTTCGATTAACACCTGAAAAAGGTACGCATACATTGGTTCCAAATATAAGAGGCGATTTGTTTATAGATAGTTATAGTAATACTCGAATTCCAGGGGAATCCGTATTGCTTTCGAATACGGGAAAGATACTGAAAACCATTTATACGGCACCCAATCCATTAGCTGAATACCGTATGCCCGAAATAGAAGTGGGAACTATAAAAGCCGGAGACGGAGAAACGGATTTGTGTTATCGACTTATAAAACCTCTCGATTATCAAAGTGGTAAAAAATACCCTACATTGGTATATGTGTATGGAGGCCCACATTCGCAAATGGTTACCGAAAGTTGGTTGGCGGGTGCCAATTTGTATTTCTTGTTTTTGGCACAACAAGGATATGTTGTGTTTACTCTCGATAACCGAGGAACCGATAACCGAGGATTTGAGTTTGAAAGTATGATTCATAGAAACTTAGGAACTACTGAAATGGCCGATCAGATGCAAGGTGTCGCTTTCTTAAAAACTTTGCCTTATGTAGATTCTAACCGCATAGGAGTAGAAGGCTGGAGTTACGGTGGCTTTATGACTATTTCGCTAAAATTGAATCATCCAGAGGTCTTCAAGGTAGGCTGTGCCGGAGGTCCCGTTATTGATTGGAAGTGGTATGAAGTGATGTATGGAGAACGCTATATGGATACTCCTCAAGAAAATCCAGAAGGCTATAAAAATACAAGCCTTATTGAGAAAGCTAAAGATTTGGATGGAAAATTATTAATCATACATGGAGCTCAAGATCCTACTGTAGTATGGCAGAACTCTTTGGAATTTTTGCAATCGTGTATTAAAAACGGGAAACAAGTAGATTATTTTGTCTATCCAAATCACCCTCATAATGTTAGGGGTATTGATCGATTGCATTTATTTAAAAAGATGTTCGATTATTATCAACAAAATTTGTAGCATCATGAGGGGTGAAAAGTAGGGAATAAAATAATTGAAGAATATAAAGATAAAAAGTTATGTTTACAGGAATTATTGAAAAAACAGCAAAAGTAGTAAAAATAGAACAAGATAAGACGAATTATCATTTTACGTTAGAAGTAGATTTTGCGAATGAATTAACTATTGATCAAAGTATGGCTCACGATGGGTGTTGCCTTACAGTGGTATCGATAGATAAACTGAAAAAACAATATGTGGTTACCGCAATGGATGAAACCATGTTGAAGACTAATTTGAGAACGTGGGAAATAGGAACTGAAGTCAATGTGGAACGGTCTATGCGTATGGACGGCCGTTTCGACGGACATATTGTGCAAGGCCATGTAGATCAAACCGCAACCTGTACCAAAGTAATTGATGAAAATGGAAGTTGGCGGTTTTATTTCGAATACGATATTTCGAAAAACAACATTACCGTGCCCAAAGGATCTATTACCATTAATGGAGTAAGTCTTACTATTGTAGATTCTGAAAAAGGTATGTTTTCGGTAGCTATTATTCCGTACACGTATCAAATTACCAATTTCCATAATTTCAAAATAGGGACAGTAGTCAATATTGAATTTGATGTCTTTGGAAAATACGTGCAACGTTTGTTGGAACAATATATGGAAGCGAACAAGTAAGAAATATTTCAATTTTGTTAACCATAGAAAGAACTCGTTTCAATACACATGATGTGTTTAGATGAGTTCTTTTTATGTTTTGAGAAATTAAAGTATTACATGTCGCAACATGAAATACTTTATGATATATACGATTTGAATGATAAGATTGCTTTAAAAGTATCAATATTGGTATTTTGATTATCGGATTCTTTTGCAAATGCAGCCGATCTTTTTTTCATTATTTAAGGTTGCCGCAATAATAAACAATTCACCCCCTTCGTTGATTCGTAATTTTTTTTGAAGTGCTTCGCTCGTTAATGGGTAGTTCCGAGTTATTACGTGAGCCTTTCGATCTGGTATTTCTTTTTGGATATCTTTTGGGGTAAGGGAAACAGTCGTAATCACCTCAAAGATACGTCCGGGAAAATCGGAAACAAATTCATCTCCGGTATATAAATGAGTATTAGGGTGTAGTTTAGATAAGGAATAGCGAGTTCCGAGGATCTTGAAGACCCCTGCTTTCATAATGGTAACGTTGGGATCGTATAGGTAATTTCCTAATATGCATGTAGCATTCGAATAAGCAGTTTTTTCGCTTTCGTAGGTTGTTTCTATTATATCTACTACGTTTTCGTTTACAAAATGAACACACGAGATTGAAACCGATGTTTCCACGGATTTTGCGTTACAGAAGAAAAGTAATTCTTTACATTCGTTTTTTATGCCCACAACGGTTACTTTTTCCACTTTTTTCAATTGATGTAATGCTGTGGTAATGTCCATCATCGGGGATGCTTTGATCAATAAACTATGTGCTTTTTCGAAAAATAGATCCAAGTGTTCCAATACGTTGGGAGTGCAGGAATCGAAAGAAACCATTTTTCGATTGTTTTCGTCACGGCGGGCGGGATCTATATAAAGCAAATCAAATATTGTTTCTGAATGTTTCAAGTATGCAATTCCGTCGTTACAATACATTTTCATATTTTTCAATTGTAACGTTTCCATATTTTGTTTCGCAATCGCGAATAATTCCGTATTTTGCTCTACATAAGTAATCTGCGAAGCGTTTTGTGCAAAATAAATGGCATCGATTCCCAGCCCTCCGGTAATATCCAAAACAGTTTTCCCAGTGGCATATTCAATTGATTTATATTGGGCTGTTTGTTCCGAAGAGCATTGTTCTATATTTAATTTCGGAGGATATAAAAAGTCTTCATATTGAGCCAATGCAGGAAACTTGTCTTGCGCTTTTCGATAACCCTCCAGTTGTTGTACGGCAAATTTTATATCTATGTGAGGATATTTTTTTTGCTGTAACAATAATTTTATAAAGTCTTCATTACGGTGCAGACGGATAAAGTTTTTTAATTTTTCTGACAACAAATATGTATTTTTCAATATAATCGTTCTCCTTTTTATTTTAAAATACAAATCGGATATTTCACTATTTTAACGAATTGCAAATCTTTAGGATATTCTCCCTCTTATATGTTAGGTTTGCTTTATGTAGAGATCCTTCGTTAACGCAGTTTTTTGTTATATATATTGGGGTATGTTGGCACAAACATACCCCAATATGAGGATAGTATCATTGTTGATTATTAATATACACCTTTTTCGTGCAATTCTTTTAGGCGTTGTACTACCATGGGACGGTCTTCTTTGTAAGTAACTCCAAACCATTGAGCAGTTGTTTTCAGTACACGCATATTGGCGTATCCGTTACGGATAAATGTATTTACGGCATAAGGTATGTAATATTCAGATTTTAATTCTGTGCCGGATTTTTTTAAAAAATCAATAAACAGTTCTTCAGATGCTACAAAATAATCAGGAGTAAAACCGAATAAATTCATGGAAACGGTAGTATCGGGAGGCAATGCATACAGACTCTCATTGGTATCTTTATAAACAATACCTTTTTCAGTACGGACAATCGATGTCCGTTCAGTCATGCAATCCAAATATCCATTTTCGTTGATGTTGCATACTCCACGTGAAACAGAACCGTTTTCAGATAAGGTGTTATCCAGTCGATACCCTACCATGCAGTAATTTCCTTTGTCGTTTTCGAGTGTTTGCAAGTGTTCCGAGATGACCCGAAATGCATCTTGTCCGTAAAAGTCGTCAGCGTTGATAATAGCAAAGGGATCGTGAATAACTTCTTTTGCCATCAAAATAGCATGATTGGTGCCCCATGGTTTTTCGCGTCCCGCGGGAACCGTAAATCCTTTCGGTAATTTATCCAACTCCTGAAATACGTATTCTATCTGTATTTTTCCTTCGAAGCGTTGTGAATTAAACATCGCTTGAAATTCATCTTTAAAACTATGACGAATTACGAATACCACTTTTCCGAATCCTGCTCGGATTGCATCTCGAATGGAATAATCCATAATAGTTTCATCGTTAGGACCTACCCCGTCCATTTGCTTCAATCCTCCATAGCGACTTCCCATTCCGGCCGCCAATACCAATAATGTTGGTTTCATATGTGTATTCTATTGTATTTAAATCTTGCTTTGTTATACATTCAAATGCTTTAAAACTTACTATCTCAACTGCGTTTTTTCGTAAAAAACTGTTTCAATAGAGTTTCGCTTGCCTCTGCTAAAATCCCTGCAGTTACTTTTGTTTTAGGATGTAAGATTTGTTTTCCTATTTTCGAAAAACCACGCTTTTCATCCGAGGCACCATATACAATACGTCCTATTTGAGTCCAGGAGGCTGCTCCCGCACACATAATACAAGGTTCTAATGTTACATACAGCGTACATTCTGTAAGATACTTACCCCCAATAGTAGTAGTAGCCGAAGTAAACGCCAACATTTCAGCATGTGCTGTAGCGTCATTTAACATTTCGGTATTGTTATAGGCTCGAGCAATGATTCGATCTTGCCATACAATAACAGCCCCCACAGGTATTTCGTCTCTATCGAAAGCTTTGAGAGCTTCTTTGAGAGCCTCTTGCATAAAATAGGTATCTGTATGTTCGAACATAAGTTATTTTGTGTTGCTAACGTTAAACAATTGCTCATCAAAAGGCAATAATTTAATTTTTGAATAATAAATAGTTATTGAGTTATTAAACTGATAGCTTTCTATGGATGGGAACAGATAATTCTCTATCGGCGTGTATTCGTTAATAGACCTCCAGTCTACATCCCGTTGTTTGTTTTGCATAGTTTCATCTGTAATTGGCATAATAAAAAATAAAAGTCCCGAATTCTTTTCAAATATGTAAAAACGATCTGCTCGTTCCGGATCAATCACTGTAATACGATAAACATCATTGTCTTCCCATTTCATGGGTTCACATTTGGTAAATTGCAGATTACGTTCTTTCCATGTATATAAAGGCCCTCTGAAATCATATCCTATAACCGTATCATAATATCGGTCGGGATTCACCGGAATCCATTCTTTCATAGCCAAATCGAAACGGTTGTATTCTTTCCCGTTGGAACAAAATCCAAGGGTACGGTTACCCTGGTAAAAAAGTTCTACTCTAGAAAAATTTGGATGCTGAAACCAACGTTTCATATGCAAAGTATCGTTAGGATTCTGAGAATCGATAATAGCGGATTCTATATATATGGTTTTATCTGTCAAATTCTCATAATTCAACTTATTTAAATAAGTTACAATTCTTTTTTCTGCATCTAAGTTTTGTTGAGCCAATGCGACGCATATAAAATTCAGTAGGCCGTATAATAGGGTTATACCTTTTTTCATTTTTATTTATAAATGATGACACATATTTTAAAATAACGTTTTTTTTTGCTATTTATTCTTTCGCCTTTTTAATGTTCGTCTTATATATGAGTCGAATTCCTAATAAAAAGATTACAAAAGAATAATAAAAAAATGAAATAAATTGTTTTGGTATAAAATCGGTTTTATTTATT
>CAYYUE010000036.1:9609-15163 GCA_964474745.1 uncultured Bacteroidaceae bacterium
ATTCAACTGATTATGAGCCTATCGCATTCTGCAAAAAATCATCATCATGAGCATTCACCCTCTATGGTCTCTCTTAATAAAGCATTCATTATAGGTACTGCTTTAAACTTGGGTTTTGTTGTAGTAGAATTTCTAGCGGGTATTTATTACGATTCATTAGGTTTGTTGTCTGATGCAGGGCACAATTTAAGCGATGTAGCAAGTCTTATTCTGGCAATGTTCGCATTTCGATTGGCAAAGACGCATGCAAATAAGCACTATACTTATGGTTATAAAAAAAGTACGATCTTGGTTTCTCTAATTAATGCAGTAATCTTATTGATAGCAGTGGGTGTTATTATAGTGGAGAGTATTCATAAATTTAAGAATCCCCAACCTATCGAAGGTGGTATTATTGCTTGGGTTGCAGGAGCGGGAGTTTTTATTAATGCTTTTACGGCCTGGTTATTTATGAAAGATAAAGAAAAAGATTTGAATGTAAAAGGTGCATATCTGCATATGGTGGCAGATGCTCTTGTTTCGGTGGGTGTAGTTATTTCTGGTGTTATAATTTCTTTTACGGGATGGTATATTATAGACCCTATTATAGGGTTAATTATTGCCATTGTTATTGTGATTTCGACATGGAATTTGCTACAAAGCAGTCTTCGTCTTTCATTGGATGGCGTGCCTAAAGGAATCAATATCAAAGAAATTCAAGAGCTTATTTGCGCGGAAAAAAATGTTATAGATTGCCACCATCTTCATATTTGGGCTATCAGCACTACAGAAACGGCATTGACTGCACATGTCGTTGTTGATAATATTGCTGAAATGCAATGTGTTAAAGAGTCATTGAAGCGTCATCTTGGTGAAAAAAATATTACTCATGCAACGTTGGAATTTGAAACGAAAAATGACCATTGTTGTAGTTCATGTACATAAAGATAATCGATTTGATGTCGATGGTGTTGCGATAATTATTGCAATGTATAAATAATTGAATTATGAATACTATTTATGTTGGGTTATCTATTCCTTTTTTAGGAACGTTGTTGGGGGCTGCCATTGTTTTTTTATTACGGAATAATATTCCTGAGAGACTTCAGAAATTATTATTGGGTTTTGCTTCTGGGGTTATGATAGCAGCATCTGTTTGGTCATTGCTGATCCCATCTATCGATATTGCTGAAGAGCAAGGGAAAATAGCCTGGTTATCAGCTTCTATTGGTTTCTTGTCGGGAATATTTTTTTTATTGTTATTGGATAGTATTATTCCTCATTTGCATTTGGATTCGATAAAGCCCGAGGGAGTACATAGTAAATTGAAGCGGACTACTATGCTTACATTGGCTGTAACGTTACATAATATCCCTGAAGGAATGGCTGTAGGAGTAGTGCTCGCTGGTGCTCTTTCCCAACAAGCGGGGTTGTCAATGGCCGGTGCGTTGGCATTGGCTATTGGTATAGGAATACAAAATATTCCGGAAGGAGCTATTATTTCTATGCCGTTGCGAGGGGAGGGAATGTCGAAATCAAGATCGTTTCTTTATGGAGCGCTATCGGGTATTGTGGAACCTGTTGCAGCAATTATTACGATTCTTTTAATTGATGTGGCAATGGTGATACTTCCGTATTTGTTGGCTTTTGCCGCAGGTGCTATGATTTATGTGGTAGTAGAAGAGCTTATCCCCGAATCCCAAAGTGGTCCTCATTCCAATATAGGAACTATAGGTGTTGCTTTTGGATTTGTTTTAATGATGATTCTGGATATAACGTTGTAGGAAAATGTAGATTTAAATTATTGTTATAAAAACTTTTTGGAAAAAGGGAATATTTTTCAATAAAAAAGGCTGTTCCGTGAAAACAGGAACAGCCCAAAACAAAAGCTATGAAAAACTATTTTATTCTTTCCAATTGTACTGTAAAATGTCGCATTAATTCAGCTTCCCAAGTAATTTTTACACCATGAGTAATGCTTTCACGACGATCGTATACATTTTTCAATGCAACAGCAATTACGTCCATATGATTGTTTGTATAGGCTCTTCTGGGTATAGCCAAACGAAGCAAATCTAAACCTTTAAAACGGTTTTCACGTGTTACAGGGTCACGATCAGCTAAAATATAACCAATTTCACAAGCTCTTACGCCGGCTTCCAAATACAGTTCGCAAGTAAGGGTTTGAGCAGGGAATTCTTCTTTAGGAACATGAGTTAATACTTTATCTGCATCAACAAAAATAGCATGTCCACCGGCAGGACGTTGGTAGGGGATTCCAAATTCGTCTAAACGTTGAGCCAAGTATGCTACTTGTTTAATACGAGTTTCTAACATATCAAATTCAGTATTTTCGTCTAAACCTACTGCCAATGCATTCAAATCTCTTCCATTCATTCCTCCATAAGTTAAATAACCTTCGAATGGAATGCAGAAGTTTTTAGCACCTTCGTGCCAATCTTTTTTACGGGTAGCAATAAATCCCCCCATATTTACTAAAGCATCTTTTTTGGCACTCATGGTCATACCATCAGCATATGAAAACATTTCTAAAGAGATTTCTTTGATCGTTTTGTTTTCGTACCCTTTTTCACGAGTTTTGATGAAATATGCGTTTTCCGCAAAACGAGCAGAGTCCATTAAAATAGGAATTCCATGCTTATCGCATATTGCTTTTACTTCTTTGATATTTTGCATAGAAACAGGTTGCCCTCCGACAGTATTGTTCGTAACAGTCAATACAATGAAAGGAACATTTCCTTTGTTTTCAGACAAAACTTTTTCTAATTTTTTAGGACACATATTTCCTTTGAAAGGGATTTCTAATTGAGTGTCTTTTGCTTCGTCAATGGTTATGTCGATAGCGATTGCTTTACGACTTTCAATATGCCCTTTGGTTGTGTCGAAATGTGCATTTCCAGGGATTACATTACCTTCTTTTACCAGGTATGAGAATAATACGTTTTCAGCTGCACGCCCTTGGTGTGTAGGTATTACATACTCAAAACCTGTAATTTTTTTGACGGCTTCTTGAAATTTATAGAAAGAGGTTGCTCCTGCATAACTTTCGTCACCCAACATCATCGATGCCCATTGACGATCACTCATAGAGCCTGTTCCTGAATCAGTTAATAAATCAATGTATACTTGTTCTGCTTTTAATTGAAATACATTATAGTGAGCTTCTTTTAGCCATTGTTCGCGTTCTTGGCGTGTGCTTTTGTGGATAGGCTCCACCATTTTAATTTTCCACGATTCTGCAAATGGTAATTCCATAGTTATTTATTTTAAAGTTGGTTTTTATCTTTAATGTATCTATTTACTTTTGAACATAAAATAGATATAAAATTTATACTTGATTGAAAAATATCGCTTTCAAAAGCGAAGAGAATGGATAGATTTATGATAATACATAAAACCGGTCTCTATTTTTAATGTTTAGAAACACTTTTTGTTTTGTTATATGTATTGTATTGGATATCATTTTCAAAGTGCAAAAATAATACTTTTTCTTGATATGACAAAATTTTTTCATACAAATGAAAAACGAAATTTGGATATTTTATAATTGTATTATACATTCGAACAATAATATAACTTCTTGTTAATTAAGATGATCATATGGAATGATCTTTATGTTTTATTTGGAAATCTGTAATTCATAATAAAATTGTATTTTTGCATCATGACAAACGATGAATTATATATGAATCGGTGTTTCCAATTGGCTCGGAACGGCTTTGGACATGTGGCTCCGAATCCTATGGTTGGATGTGTTATTGTAAAGGATGGAACTATTGTTTCGGAAGGCTTTCATCAGTGTTGTGGACAAAATCATGCGGAACGAAATGCTATTTTGAGAGTTTCGGATATATCTTTATTAGCCGGTAGTACATTGTACGTAAATTTGGAACCTTGTTCTCATCATGGAAAAACTCCTCCTTGTACGGATTTGATTATAAACCATGGCATTAAGAGAGTGGTGGTTTCGAATGACGATTCGAATCTGTTGGTTGCGGGAAAAGGATATCAAAAACTGTATGATGCAGGCATTGAAGTAGTGAGAGGTGTTTTAGAAGAAGAAGGCTATTTTTTGAATAGGCGTTTTTTTACTTTTATCGAAAAGCAACGACCCTATATTATTTTAAAATGGGCACAAACTCAAGACGGATTCATGGATGTTAAAAGACGAAATTGCGACCCTGTCAATTACTGGATTACTAATGATTTTTTGAAACGAGAAGTACATAAATGGAGGACTGAAGAGAGTGGAATTATGGTAGGAACTCAAACTATTGTGAATGATGATCCTATGCTTACAACTCGTCTTTGGTATGGAAAGAATCCAATTCGTATTACCTTAGATAAAACAGGACGCATACCACAAAAATCACATCTACTTGATGGTTCTGTTCCTACACTTGTTTATACAGAGAATAAGGCTTTGAAAAGCACTGAAAACATTATTTATGTACCTATTTGTTTTGATAACTTAATCCCGGAATTACTTTATGATTTGTTCCAAAGGGAAATACAATCGATATTTATTGAAGGGGGATTTCATTTACTGAATACATTTATTGTGAAAAATATTTGGGATGAAGCTCGTGTTCTTACAGGGAATAAATATTTTCTTACGGGATTATCTGCTCCATCTTTGCTGATTGAGCCTTCGTCTTCAGAACAAAATTATTCGGATTCGGTAAGTTATTATTACAATTTTTAGACATTCTTTTTCTTTTATGTTCGACGATACATATAAAACGATACAAGCATCTTCAGAGGGTTTATATAAGGAAAAGGGAAGCAAATTTTTAGCTTTTGCGATTCCTGTTGTTTCAGAAATTGAAGTAAAGTATCATCTAGATCGTATTCGTAAGGAATTTTATGATGCTCGACATCACTGTTATGCTTATATTTTGGGACCGGATAAATCTATATTTCGTGCGAATGACGATGGGGAACCATCAGGGACAGCGGGTCGCCCTATTTATGGACAACTACTTTCGAAGGGTGTTACAAATACTCTAGTAGTGGTAGTGCGCTATTTTGGAGGTATTAAGTTGGGTGTTTCGGGATTAATTAGTGCATATAAAATTGCTGCACAAGATGCTCTTAGCAATGCTGAAATTGTTGAAAAGACAATAAATGGAGTATATCGTTTGCAATTTGAATATCCATTGATGAATGATGTAATGCGTGTATTGAAAGAATATAATCTGGAGCAATTCAATCAAAAATTTGAAATGGATTGTACTCTGGACTTTTCTGTTCGACGTTCGATAAGTACCCGAATATGCGATGCTTTTATCAAAATTCAAGGTGTTACACTTACTTTTTTAGGAATAGAATAGGGGATATCGTAAAATAAAATGTTCTTTATGTAAATTTTTTTGAAACAAAATAATTCCTATTCGAAAAAGATCTATGGTTACCTGAACGAGATCATGTTTTTTTATTAGTTGCCAGTCCTGTTCTTTTTTTTGATTTTTATGAGGATGTATCCATAGTATAATTGTGTTGTTGTGTTTGGTCTGTTTAATGACACAATTAGACATTTTACATATAGGGGAAT
>CAYYUE010000037.1:0-15118 GCA_964474745.1 uncultured Bacteroidaceae bacterium
AAATATATTATCTTATTTATCTTATTCTCGTGGAACAGTTTTTATATATACATCCATTTATATCTGGATCATAACTTAGATAATACAACATAATGTATTTTACATTAAATATATTACAAATTTGACAAATTCTTTTCTATTTGTGATTTCCATTTTTTCAAGCATATAATCAGGAGAATCATTTAGAGGCGTTCCTAATTTTTTGTAAATAAAACCACTAACTCCTTTCTTCATTAACATTGTCAATCGGTATCTCGTGTATCTCAGAAATACATTTCCATTTTTACCAAATATCTAGACCAAAATATATTCCTATTCTTGTAATTTTTTCCATAAGAGAATATTGTATTTGTTTCTATACCCAAGACCCATTCAACAATTGTATATGTCTATCGATCTATTATAATGTATAACGATAATATTTAATTTAGTGATCTTCATTATTTGTTCTTGCCATAAACTCAAAACGGTTTCAAATTAAGTTCTGGACATATAATTAATCTTTTCATTTCCAACACATACCACATGCAAACTATTTTACAGCAAATAGATGCGATTCTATAAGTTTATCCAAATTGCAACGATTGCGAAATTTTTACACATACTCAGAAAAAAAATGTACCTTTGCAAACCATTCAAATTAAAGTTCAATTTAAATAGCTGTGATACAGAATAAAATAACGGAGAATAAAACCCTACATAAAATAGGAATGCATATTCATTGAAAACCAAATTTTTGAATAAATAAAGAAACTATAACAATAAAAAAATTATACGATGAAAAAGTTTTATTATTTTACAATTGTAAGCTTATTTTCAGCTACAATGATGTGTGCGCACGCACAACAATCGAACCCAATCCCTAATTCGAGTTTTGAAAACTGGACAACTTCTGGTAATCAAGAAACATTAAATGGCTGGAATGCATTATCAGTAACGGCAGGTCCGATAAACTATCCTCTGTCATCGATATCTAAAAGCAATGATGCTCAACATGGTACATATGCAGTTTTATTGGAAACGAAAGAACTTGATGCTATGCTTCAAACTATTTTAACACAAATGGGACTAACCAATATATCGGTTCTACCTAGTATTATGTCCGTTGGCAAGATCAATGCTATTAACATTTTTCGAGACCTATTCAGCTTTACTTCAGATCCGTCGTTCGACATTACAACTTTACTACAAACATTGATGACTGCAAACATGTCTGATTACATAAATGGAGGAATCGCATTGAATGGACTTAACCCAACACAACTACATGGACACTATAAGTATGTCTCCGAAGGAGATGACAATGGAATGGCTATTGTATTTGGAAGTTACTATGACGCTACTGCTCAAAAAAGAATTCTTTGTGGAGGAGGCATGGCAATGTTATCTCCTGAATCTAGCTATACTGAATTTGCTGTTGAATATACACCTCTATCCGCTACTCAACCCGATAGTATTGAAATATTGTTTTTATCGTCGGGAATCACTTCAGCTCAAAGCGGTTCGAAACTTTATATTGACAATCTAAATTTAATTGGAGCAAACAGTATTTCTATTGCTTTAAACCAACCTGAAATACGCTGCTACCCAAACCCTTCATCGGGAATGTTTACACTTTCTATGAATTCAAATGAAAAATATACTGTAAATGTATATAATTCTATCGGACAAAAAGTATGGTTTGAAAAAGATTGTGTAAATGGAACACATTTTCAATTGCATCAAACAGGGGTTTATGTGTTAGAAATGCTTTCCAATAATGGAAAATCTACTCAAACAATTGTTGTGAAATAATATTATATTTCAATAACTGTAATGTATGAAGAAAGCAACAGTAATAGCTTTATACACAATTGCTGTTCTTACATTGAGCAATTGCACCGGTGGATATTCATTCACCGGTGCATCTATTCCTCCTGATGCAAAAACTATTTCTATTCAGACATTTCCTAACTATGCGTCGTTAGTTAATCCGCAGTTAAGTCAAATTCTTTCTGATGGAATGCGTAATACTTTTGCATCACAAACAAATTTAACGGTAATTAATTATGATGGCGATTTAGACATTCGCGGTGAAATTACAGGTTATACAATGCAGCCTACCGCAATTACGAGTAATGATCAAGCAGCCATGAATAGGCTTACTATCACCATAAAAGTAAAGTTTGTAAATACCAAAACCCCTAACGCTAATTTTGAACAATCTTTTACACGATATAAAGAATTTAGTTCTCAATTGAATTTTGCTGGTATCGAAAATTCTTTGGTAGAAGAAATTGTAAAAGAACTTATTGAAGATGTTTTTAACAGATCCGTTGTAAACTGGTAATCAAATCCAATGAATTTTTCTCGATGGAACATAATAATAGGTTGGCTACTTTTTATATTTGCAACTACCATATATATGTTGACTTTAGAGCCTTCCGTAAGTTTTTGGGATTGTGGTGAATGGATTTCTGTCTCATATGGTTTGCAAGTAGGCCATCCTCCCGGTGCCCCTTTATATCAACTTATAGCCCGTATCTTCTCTCTGTTTTCATTTGGAGATGTAACACAGGTAGCATATACTATAAATGCTTTGTCTGCTGTAGCTAGCGGACTCACTGTTATGCTTTTGTTTTGGACAATTACATACTTTGCAAAATCAATATTGAAAAATAATTATATTTTGCAAAACCGCAATTTTATCATTCTCGCTTCAGGAATCATAGCCGCATTAATATATACATTTTCCGATACATTTTGGTTTTCTGCGGTAGAAAGTGAAGTGTATGCTTTATCCGGTTTTTTTTCAGCTCTCATCTTTTGGCTAATGCTTAAATGGGTGCAATGTACCGATTCGACATATGCACCACGATGGATTTTGCTTATTTGCTTTTTTATAGGGCTCTCCAATGGCGTACATTATCTTTCTTTTTTAGTAATACCAGCTATTTGTATGGTTTACTATTATCAAAATTATTCTTATTCGTTCAGAAAAACTTTATTTGCTTTATTGATTTCTGTTTTTGCATTAGCTCTTGTTTATAAAATCATCATTCCAGGGTTCTTCTTCTTAATGGCAGAAACGAATCTTTGGTTAGTTAATGTATTTGGGATATCTATAGAATGGGGTATCGGCATTTACCTTATTACAATAGGCCTATTATTAATTATAGGAATTCTCTTCGCTGCATGGAAACAAAAGAAAAAACTCCATTTTTCATTGCTTTGTATAACATATTTGTTAATTGGCATTTCTACTTATTTCGTCCCCCTTATTCGTGCTACTACCGGCACTCCTATCAATGAAGGTGATCCCAGTAATCCAAAGGCATTATATGCATATATACAACGAGATCAATATGAAAAAGCACCTCTTTTTTACGGTCCTTATCACACAGCACCCATCGAAGGATATGAGGATAAAAAACCTTCATATGATGTATTTTTTGAAATTGTCGATTCTGGAATCTCCATAGATACTTGTTATACTTTTCTAGAAGCACGCAAATACATTCAAAACGATAAAAAAAACCTATCCATAATCCCTCATTATACTATTTCTAACAACGGGAAAAATGCAAAATATCAATATCCGAAATCTTTTTACACTTTATTTCCACGAATGTGGAAACAAGGAGAAAATTATGAATATAATTATAACCAGTGGATTCCGGGAACAGGTAAATTTGTCGACATAGACGACAGCAAAATTTATAAACCTTCTTTTTACGACAACATAACTTTTTTTGCAAGCTATCAGCTAGGATATATGTATTTTCGGTATTTCATGTGGAATTTTTCAGGAAAATTCGAAAACAAAACAACGCCTAATGTTTTCCAAAATGGAGAATGGATTACAGGGTTTCCATCCATTGACAACAAAATAGTAGGTGAAAAAGCATATATCACCAATCAAGAAAAAGGGTCAGGATATAATGTCTATTATCTTTTACCTTTTTTATTAGGCATGCTAGGATTATTCTTTCAACTCTATAAAGACACTCCAAATACAATAATAATAACAACATTATTTTTCTTTACAGGAATAGCAATTGTAATTTTCCTAAATCAACCTGCTTATGAACCTCGAGATCGTGATTATGTATACAGCATGTCGTTTTACGCATTTACCATTTGGGTTGGAATGGGAATTACAGCACTTTTTTATTTAGTAAATAAAATAAAAGTTTTCCGTAACAAGTATATACAATTGTTCATTGTTACAGCTTGCTTAGGAATACCCTCGCTTATGGCTATTCAAAATTGGGACGATCATGACAGATCAGGAAGGAATATAGCACATGATGTAGCATATAATTATTTACAATCATGCGCTCCTAATGCCATATTATTTACAAATGGTGATAATGATACATTCCCCCTTTGGTATTTGCAAGAAGTAGAAGGCATCCGAACCGATGTACGAGTTATCAACTTAAGCTTACTTGCTATCCCATGGTATATTGATCAAGTAAAACAGCAAATGCGAAACTCGAAACCTATAAAATTATCATTCAACAAACCTCAATATTGGGGGAATAATCGGGAATTTATGGTTTCAACACCCTCTCTTGATCAAGCAATGGATTTAGCAAATATGATTACATATGTACAAAATGATAGTAATAAAGTCGAATTAGAAGGCACTCCCGGTATTTTTTGGATTCCTTCGACACAGGCATATATCAAAATTACTGATACGACCTATAATGTTTCGAAGAAAATTAATTTCAGTTTACCTCAGTTTATTTCTCGTGGATTGTTTATGCACCTTGATATTTTAAAAAATAATTATACCTCTCGTCCTATTTATTACACAGATTATGCTCTCTCTGAAATAGAAATGCTCGAAGACTATCTACAATTGGAAGGGATGACTTATCGATTAAATTTGCTAGAGCGAGCTAATGCAAGGCCTGTAAATATAGAAATTTGTTTTAATAATATAATGCAAAAATTTCGATGGGGTAATGTAAACAATGCATACATAGATGTTACTTCTCGTGAATTTTTGAATATACTGCTTTCGAATATTGCAACACTTAGTAATTCTCTTCTGGAAATTGGCGATGTAGAAAAAGCCAAATCTCTATGGAATAAAGTTTTGTCTGAAATACCTATCTCAACTATTAGCAACGAAGAAATATTATCCTCCATAACATCAGTTATTGAAAAAGAAGAAAATTACGACTAGCCTCTCTTTATTATCTTTATATCCTTGTTAAAAACATTATTTTCTAATATCTTTGCAATTATCTGTCCGCAAGCGGCTTTAATTTAAAAAAAAACTGTACATTTGCAAATTGAATGTATTCCATAAATAAAATACTAAATTACTGATAATGAGACCTGATTTTTCAAAAATTGATTTTAAAACACCTGAAAGAGAAAAAGTCTCTTTCGAGCAGTGGGAAAATACTGAAGGCATTAAAAAAAATTGGAAAACACCAGAGCAAATTGATGTAAAACCGGTTTACGGAGATGTTGATTTGTTGGGAATGGAACATCTGAATTATGCTGCAGGTGTAGCTCCATTTCTACGTGGTCCATATTCTACGATGTATGTTATGAGACCGTGGACTATCCGACAATATGCAGGTTTTTCTACGGCTGAAGAATCTAATGCTTTTTATCGTCGTAATATTGCAGCTGGACAAAAAGGATTGTCAGTAGCTTTCGATTTAGCGACTCATCGTGGTTACGACTCCGATCATGAACGTGTTGTCGGTGATGTAGGAAAAGCCGGGGTAGCTGTCGATAGCATTTTAGACATGAAGATTTTGTTTGATCAAATTCCATTGGACAAAATGTCAGTTTCCATGACTATGAATGGAGCTGTTCTTCCTATACTCGCATTTTACATTATTGCTGCCGAAGAACAGGGTGTTAATCAAGAACAATTGAGTGGAACTATCCAAAATGATATATTAAAGGAGTTTATGGTACGAAATACCTATATCTACCCTCCTCTGCCTTCTATGAAAATTATTGCGGATATTTTTGAATACACATCCAAAAATATGCCGAAATTCAATTCTATATCTATTTCAGGATACCATATGCAAGAAGCTGGTGCTACTGCCGATATTGAATTGGCATACACTCTATGCGATGGACTGGAATATTTGCGGGCCGGAGTAAACGCGGGAATGTCAATAGACGATTTTGCACCCCGGTTATCATTTTTCTGGGGAATAGGTATGAATCATTTTATGGAAATTGCTAAAATGCGTGCAGCTCGTATGTTGTGGGCAAAACTTGTAAATCAATTTCATCCTAAAAATCCGAAATCATTAGCCCTGAGAACACACTCTCAAACATCAGGATGGTCATTAACAGAACAAGACCCATTCAACAACGTGGCTCGTACTTGCATTGAAGCAATGGGTGCAGCTTTGGGTCATACCCAATCACTTCACACCAATGCGCTGGACGAAGCAATAGCATTACCCACCGATTTTTCTGCACGTATTGCTCGTAATACTCAAATCTACCTACAAGAGGAAACCGATATTTGCCGAGTAGTAGATCCTTGGGCAGGTTCTTACTATGTAGAAACACTAACTCACGAAATTGCACACCGTGCATGGGCTCACATCCAAGAAATTGAAAAATTAGGCGGCATGGCAAAAGCCATCGAAAGCGGTATACCTAAAATGCGTATTGAAGAAGCTGCTGCTCGAAAACAAGCTCGCATTGATTCTAATACTGACACCATTGTAGGTGTTAACAAATATCGTTTGGAGCATGAAGACCCAATTGAAACACTGGAAGTAGATAATACTGCAGTACGTGAATCTCAGATCAAACGATTGACAGCATTAAGAACAAATAGGAACAATGCCGAAGTGGAAGCAGCTTTACATGCATTAACAGTATGTGCCGAAACAGGAAACGGAAATTTACTTAACCTTTCGATCGACGCAGCCCGTAAAAGAGCGTCTCTCGGCGAAATTTCTTATGCATTAGAAAAAGTCTTCGGACGTTATAAAGCGAACATCAATTTAATATCAGGCGTGTACAGTTCAGAAACAAAGAATAACGAGAGTTTCAAGAAAGCTCAAACTATGGCCGACGAATTCGCTAAAATGGAAGGTCGTCGCCCTCGTATTATGGTTGCTAAAATGGGACAAGATGGACACGATCGAGGGGCAAAAGTTGTTGCCACCGGTTATGCGGACTTAGGATTTGACGTAGATATGGGGCCTTTGTTTCAAACTCCAGCTGAGGCAGCCAAACAGGCCGTTGAAAATGATGTACATGTTCTGGGTGTTTCTTCTTTAGCTGCAGGGCACAAAACACTAGTGCCTCAAGTTGTTGAAGAATTAAAAAAATTAGGCCGCGAAGATATCATGGTAGTAGTAGGCGGAGTTATACCTCCTCAAGATTATGATTTCCTATTTAGCGCAGGTGCTGCTGCTGTTTTTGGTCCAGGAACAGTTATTAGTGAGGCCGCTATAAAAATACTTGAATTATTAATTCTTGTAAGAAAATAAAAAATATTGATTTTTTAAAAGCAGTTCAATTTTTTTATATTGAACTGCTTTTTTTATGTTCCAACAAAATGCATTTTGTAATTTACGAAAAGCGGTACGATATAAATATCATGATTTCAGGTATCCTCTGTTTCCTTAATATATTCCACAGATTCTTTTTCTACATATTTTCTAAAGCAATCACATCTCATAATCAGCTCCTATAGCATACACAATCAATAAAGTATCAAGTATATAATAGTATTGAAATTGTATCAAATCTGAGTGTACATAACTATTATGTTAAATATTTTATTGAGAACTCATATACTATAGCCTTTAAGAAATCCGTTAGATATTCATTCATTAGTAAACTCGATAATTTTTTTATTACAAAGCATAAAAAATTATTTAAAGGGATAAATCTAGCACTATGTTAGAGCCATCTATTTCAAACACATTCACATATTATAGAAGAATTTACACAGAAATAATGAGTAAAAGAAATTTAATCAAAATACATTTTACCTTTGTAATCGTATTATTTATAATGATAAGTTGTCGACACAAAGAAAAACCGGAATACCCTGTCGTTATTGTAGAAAAACCAACACGAGAAAATGTACAAATTGAAGGGGAATATGTAGGACGCATCCGTGCGGCAAGCTATGTGGAAGTACATGCCCGTGTTGAAGGTTTTTTGGAAAAAATGCTATTCGAAGAGGGAAAACGGGTGAAACAAAATGATCCATTGTTTATCATTAACTCGGACAAATATCGAGCTCGGGTAGAAAAAGCGAAAGCACAACTAAAGAAAAGCCAAGCACAAGCTGCGAAAGCAAAGCGGGATGTAGAACGTTTAGCACCTTTATATGAACAACGCGCAGCCAGTCAATTGGATTTGGACAACGCTATGGCTGCATTAGAAGATGCGGAAGCAAATATAGCCATGAATAAAGCAGACCTAGATCAAGCTGAAATGGAGCTTGGATACACAATTGTAACCTCTCCTCTATCTGGATATATCAGCGAACGCTTTGTTGATATAGGTGCATTAGTGGGGCCAGGAGTAAATTCAAAATTAGTAGCAGTGGTAAAAAGTGACACCGTGTTAGTCGACTTCAAAATGACCGCATTGGATTATTTACGGGCAGAACGACGTAACGTAAAATTCGGAGAACTCGACTCTAGCCGTTCTTGGCAACCTATGGTAACCATTACATTAGCCGATGATTCGGAATATCCCGTAAAAGGAATTGTAGATTTTGCAGACCCGTTAGTAGACCCGAAAACAGGTACATTCGGAGTACGAGCAAAGCTCCCAAACCCAAATCAAAAGTTACTTCCTGGACAATTTACAAAAGTAAAATTATTATTGGATGTTATGGAAGGTTCTATTGTTGTTCCCCGTAAATCCTTATCTATTGAAAAAGGAGGAGCATTCATCTATGTTATTCGAAGAGATAGTATCGCCGAAAAACGTTTTGTACAAACAGGACCGGAAATAAAAAATAAGATCGTAATAGAACGTGGGTTGGGAGAAAAGGAATCTATAGTTACCGAAGGTTATCACAAACTAGTTCCCGGCAAAAAAGTTTGTCCTATAAAAACCAGCAATAAAGATGCAATAAAAATGCTTAAAAAGGAGTCTAAATAATGAAAGCAGGATTTTTTATAGATCGCCCTGTTTTATCGACAGTACTTTCTGTTTTGATTTTGATTCTTGGAGTCATAGGATTAGTTTTATTGCCTGTAGATCAATACCCCCAAATAACTCCTCCTGTAGTAAAAATTAATGCAACCTATCCAGGAGCTAGTGCATTAACCGTTTCTCAAGCCGTCGCAACTCCCATGGAACAAGAATTAAATGGCACCCCCGGAATGGTATACATGCAAAGCAGCAGTTCTAATTCCGGAAATTTAAATATAACCGTTACATTCGACATATCAGCAAATCCAGATTTAGCAGCAGTAGAAATTCAAAACCGAATCAAGTTGGCCGAGTCTCGTTTACCAGCAGAAGTGGTACAAAATGGTATAACTATAGAAAAACAATCTCCTAGCCAATTAATGACTTTAAGTTTAATGTCCGACGATCCTAAATTTGATGAAATTTACTTAAGCAACTTTTCTACAATCAATGTGTTAGATGTGTTACGCCGTATTCCGGGAGTAGGTCGTGTATCCAATATCGGAAGTCGTTACTATGGCATGCAAATATGGGTATATCCAGATCGTTTGGCAAATATGGGCCTAACCGTAAAGGATCTGCAAGATGCTTTAAAAGATCAAAATCGTGAATCTGCAGCAGGAGAGTTGGGAAAACAACCTGTACTGGATGTAGATATTACATTACCTATTACGGCACCCGGACGTCTTTCTACGGTACATGAATTCGAAAATATTGTCGTAAAAGCAAATTCCGATGGTTCCATCGTTCGCCTAAGGGATGTTGCACGTATATCTCTTGAAGCCTCTTCCTATGCTACAGAAAGCGGTATTAATGGAAAAAATGCCGCTATTTTGGGTATTTATATGCTTCCAGGTGCAAATGCTTTGGAAATTGCAGATAAGGTAAAAGAAGCCATGAAGGAAATTAGTAAAAATTTTCCCGAAGAATTGGAATATAACTTTCCATTTGACATGACTGAATACATCTCAAAATCAATAAACGAAGTATATAAAACACTCTTTGAAGCATTATTTTTAGTTATATTAGTCGTATTCTTTTCCTTGCAAAATTGGCGAGCCGCCTTAATTCCAACTATCGCGGTACCTATTTCATTAATTGGTACTTTCGGATTAATGTTGATACTGGGATTTACATTGAATATACTGACACTATTAGGGCTTATTCTTGCTATAGGCATTGTGGTAGATGATGCCATTGTTGTAGTAGAAAATGTGGAACGTATCATGGAGCAAGAAAAATTGTCTGCTCGAGAGGCTACTCACAAAGCTATGAAGGAATTATCAGGAGCCCTAATTGCAACTTCTTTAGTACTGGTTGCCGTTTTTGTACCGGTTAGTTTTCTTAGCGGAATTACAGGACAATTATATAGGCAATTTTCTATAACTATTGTTGGGTCCGTATTATTATCCACTGTAGTTGCATTAACACTAAGTCCCGCAATGTGTGCTATACTACTCCGTCCTTCTACAGGTAAAAAACCTTTCCTCTTTCGTAAAATTAATCTTTGGTTGGGAAAAGGGAGCAAAACATATACAAAGTTAGTAAGTGTTGCTATTCGTCATCCAAGGCGCATTATAGCCATATTTGGTCTAGCTCTGGTTTTTACTTTCGTATTAAATCGAATCGTTCCAACCAGTTTCATCCCCGAAGAAGATCAAGGCTTTTTTACCGTTGAGCTGGAAATGGCTGAAGGAGCCACATTAGAACGTACTCGTATTGTTGCCGATAGAGCTATTGAATATTTTAACAATCATCCGGCTGTTGCTTACGTACAAAATGTAACGGGTAGCAGTACTCGAATAGGAACAAATCAAGGACGTGCCACACTTACTGTCATTCTAAAACCAGAAGACAAGCGAGTTCCTTCTGGCACTACAATTGAAGAAGTAATGGCAGATGCCCGTCATGAATTTTACCACTATCCGGAAGCAAAGGTTTATTTTAGCCGCCCTCCTGTAGTTCCAGGATTGGGAGAGAGTGGTGGATTGGAAATGCAATTACAAGCCCGAGGTGATGCAAATAGAGAAAATCTAATAAGTGCTCTTGACACTTTTTTGTTTTATGCTTCTCAAGCTCCCGAGATCGGTAGTGTTTCTACCGCTATGCAAAACGATATTCCTCAATTATATTTTGATGTAGATCGAGATCAAGCGAAATTTCTCGATATACCATTAGCAGATATTTTTTCCACGATGAAAGCATACTTAGGTTCTGTATATGTAAATGATTTCAATATGTTCAATCGAATTTATCGTGTATATATACAAGCAGAAGCTCCTTATCGAGCCAATCGCAATAATTTGGATTTATTCTTTGTTCGAGCCAAAGACGGTGCTATGGTTCCGTTAACGGCACTCGGAACAACACAGTATACAACGGGGCCAGGAACAATTAAACGATTCAATATGTTTACAACTGCTACTATTCATGCGGTAGCAGCTTCCGGCTATAGCACAGGAGAAGCGATATCTGCAATGGAGAGTATTGTCAAAGAACATATCCCGGAAAACATTGGTTTAGAATGGAGTGGATTATCCTATCAAGAAAAACAAGCAGGAGGACAAACCGGACTAGTTCTCTCATTAGTATTTCTGTTTGTATTCTTATTTCTAGCTGCACAATACGAGAGTTGGGTCGTACCCATTGCAGTACTATTATCTATGCCTGTAGTAACATTAGGAGCTTATTTGGGAATTTGGATTCTTGGATTAGAGAATAATATATATTTCCAAATTGGTCTTGTAACATTAATTGGTTTGGCCGCTAAAAATGCAATTTTACTTGTTGAATTTGCAAAAGTACAAGTAGATAATGGAGAAGATGTGATAAAAGCCGCTATTAATGCTGCACAAATGCGTTTTCGTCCGATCCTAATGACATCTCTGGCATTTGTGTTGGGTATGTTACCGATGGTATTAGCCACGGGGCCAGGATCTGAAGCACGTCATAGTATAGGAACCGGAGTCTTTTTTGGTATGCTTATGGCCATTACAGCCGGAATTATATTAGTTCCTTTCTTTTTTGTGTTGATTTATAAATTAAAAGCAAAATTTCACACATTAAAGAGTCATTTTTAATTATATGAGACGAATATTTTATACCATATTACTAGTCACGCTTTTATTCTCCTCCTGTAGAATTGGCAAAAATTATATACGCCCAAATTTAGATATTCCGGAAAATATAGGAGTTTATGTAGAGAGTGCAGATACGACGTCGATAACAAAGATTCCATGGGAAAGTCTTTATGTGGACGATACATTGAAGAAACTTATTACAATTGCTTTAGATCATAACAAAGATATCAAAATTGCTACAGCCAAGATCAAAGAAATGCTTGCCGGAAAACGTATTTCTTTTGCAAGTATGTTTCCCGAAGTAGGGTTAGAAGTATATAGTCAAAAAGAAGTCTTGAATTATGGAGGAAATGAGTCTAAACCGGATCCTGAATTTGGAAGTAAAGTGGCTTTAAGTTGGGAATTAGATCTATGGGGAAATCTTCGTTGGGCTAATGAAGCAGCTAGTGCAGTATATATGCAATCCATCGAAGGGCAACATGCATTAAACTTAACTATTGTTGCAGAAGTAATCACAAATTATTATCAACTTTGCGCACTTGATCAAGAATTAGCTATTGTACAACAAACCTTAAATGCTCGTCACGAAGCAGTACAACTTGCAAAGCTCAGATACGAAGGAGGCCTTACTTCCGAAACTTCCTATAATCAAGCATTGGTAGAATTAGCTCAAACAGAAACATATATTCCTTCCCTAACCCGTCAAATAAAAATAAAAGAAAACGATTTAAACATGCTTTTGGGGCAATATTCTGGCAATATCCCCCGTAACTTATCATTAAACGCGCAACATCTATCGGATACACTTCCGGCTGGATTACCCTCTTCCTTATTAGAACGACGGCCCGATATACGAAAGGCTGAGCTTAAGCTTATGGAAGCTAATGCTCGTGTAGGGGTAGCCCAAACAAGTTTATTTCCAAGAATTCGATTAACAGGAAACCTTGGCTTCGAAAGTGATGAACTTATGAATCTTATCAAAAGTCCGGCATGGTTTCTTGTGGGAAACTTAGCTCAACCCATTTTTGCTATGTACAAAAATAAAGCAAAAGTAGAAGCGGCCAAAGCTCGCTACGAACAAGAATTATATAGTTACCAAAAAAGTGTATTGAATGCTTTCAAAGAAGTAAGTAATGCCATTATTGGAGTTCGCAAAACAAAAGAAATTCGCATCTCTTGTGAAAAACTGGAAAAAGCAGCTCGTAAATATTTGGAACTGGCAAAGTTGCAGTATATAAACGGGGTTATCAGTTACATAGACGTTCTTGATGCACAACGGGGGCTTTTTAACGCTCAAATAGGATTGAATAAAGCCATATTGGAAGAATTACTTTCTGCCGTTTATTTGTACAAAGCGCTTGGTGGAGGATATATAATTTCTTCCTAAAAATAAGAAAATATTTGAGAATTATCTTTCTTATTCTTTACTTTACTCATTCTCATATTCTCAGTAAAAAATGAAATCTTTATAACGGTTCTTATTGGAATACTTCTTTCAATAATTTATTTTCTTAGTTAACAGGTATTTTGTAATCATAGGTTTTATCCATTATATAATATTATTCTATAATAAAAAGTTATTATTCTATAAAGATAAAAACTTAATTAGTAAATTTGCATGTTCAATTTATATATGAATATATTGCTTTAATGCTGAATCACATTATATTGAAGTAAAAAATGAAAAATAACTATTGTATTATCATGGCAGGCGGGATCGGAAGTCGATTTTGGCCTTTAAGTAAAGATAATTATCCAAAGCAATTTCTTGACATACTAGGAACTGGAAAAAGTTTTATTCGAAGTACATTTGAACGTTTTCTTCCACTTGTTCCCTTCGAAAATTTTATAGTAGTCACTAATGCGGCTTATAAAGATCTTGTTTTAACTCATATTCCGGAATTGACACCCAATCAAGTTCTATGTGAACCGATGCGTCGTAATACGGCTCCATGCATAGCCTATGCATCCTATCATATATTATCGAAAACTCGAAATGCCAACATTGTAGTAACACCAGCGGATCACTTAATTACAAACGAAACCGAATTTCAAAATATTGTAACAACGGGGTTTCAATTTATCTCAAAACCTGAACATCAAAATGCACTGGTAACTATTGGAATTAAACCCAGTAGACCAGAAACAGGATACGGATATATTCAAGTTTTACAAAATGATGCTCATCATTTAGGTTCTGTTATAAAAATAAACAGCTTTACTGAAAAACCGGATTACGAAAAAGCAGTTCAGTTTTTATCGGACGGTAATTATTTATGGAATTCAGGAATATTCATTTGGTCATTAACAGGAATTTTAGGTGCTTTCGAAAATTACATTCCTGAAATCATCCATTTATTCGATCCGGGAATGTCATATTTTGGGACTTCCGAAGAACAAAAGTTTATCAATACGATGTTCTCCAACTGTCCTAATATATCTATTGACTATGGCGTTTTAGAAAAATCACCTAATACATACACAATTCCATCAAATTTCGGATGGAGCGATATTGGAACATGGGGATCGCTGTTTACACATGCTCCAAAAGACTTTCATAATAATGCTTGTGCAGGAAATGTAGTACTTGTCGACACTCAAAACTCAATCATCAATATTCAAGAAGGAACTGAGGCAATTATACAAGGTCTTACAAATTATTTAGTGGCTTTTCGTGACAATTCCCTCGTGATTTGTGATCTCAATAAGGAGCAAAAGATAAAGGAATGGATAACTGAGCTTTAATTACTTTTACATCCTGCTTGATTGATTTTGATTTTTATAAAAAATTGCCTTTTGAGTAAGTTATATTTGAAAAATACACCATTATATTTGCATTATTTGGAAAGAATACGTATATTTGCAAGCTGTTTTTACAAATATGTTAT
>CAYYUE010000038.1:0-2907 GCA_964474745.1 uncultured Bacteroidaceae bacterium
ACCCCTGAGGAATATACTCATGAGGAAATATCCCAAAAATTAGAAGAATCCATTACAAAATACCAATCCAAATTATATGCGAACCGTATCGGTTCCATTATAGTAGAAGGAAAAGTAGCTCAAGAATTGTCAAAACAAGCTAAAAAGCATAATGCTACCATGATTATTGTGGGTACTCACGGTATGTCAGGCTATAAAAAAGATTGGATTGGAAGAAATGCATATAAGACTATCGAAGAAACAGAATGTCCGGTATTAACAATTCGAGAAGGTTTCAACTTTAACAAACAGTTGGAAAAAATTGTACTTCCCATCGATAGTTGTACCGACACCCGTCAAAAAGTACCTTTTGCTATAAAAATGGCTCATGTTTTCAACTCCAAAATTTATATTTTAGGTTTATATAGTTCGGAATCGGTTAGTTCAATAGTAGATAAATATGTAGAGCAAGTAGAAAAATTTCTCAAAAATGCTAACATTGAATTCAACGCTGAAAAAATGCTCTCTGAAAACATTACAAGCTCTACATTGGAATATGCTGAAAAAATAAATGCAGATCTTATTGTTATTATGATTGAACAAGAAAAGAAATTTTCAAATATTATACTTGGATCATATGCACAACAAATGATCCATCAATCAATGATTCCTGTTCTTACTATACATACGGAAGATATCAACTCTGCTTCCCGATAGTCAGATTCAACAAAAAATTGACAATATTTTAAACAAAATATCGTTTGTTTAAGTTGAGTGGTAGTATAAGCAACTATATTTATCACTTTATAAATTTATTTAGTAACAATTTGGTGAAGCGTTATTAGCTTTACCATAATTTTGGTTGTTACAATGGGAATGTTTTTCTTATCAAAATACGATGTAAGCTATAACATGAAAAAAATAATTATATTCTTACTTGTATTTCTTCCGGTTTTTATTGCTCAAGCACAAAAAGGAAGTATACAAATTGTAGGGGACAAAAAAGTTTCCGATCTTGTTGATACGCATATCAAATTTAACGAACGAGTAAAAACGATTCCGGGTTTTCGTATATTAATTGCATCTACTTCCGGAACCAATTCCAAATCGGCCGCTTTTTCTATAAAAGAACGTTTTTTAAGCGAATTTCCTGAGATGACATCTTATATAGTATTTGATGAACCGAATTTTAAAGTAAAAGTCGGTGATTTTATTACAAAGCTGGATGCTTTTGTATTTTTGCAGAAAATCAAAAATCAATATTCTTGTACTATAATTAAAGACAATGTGTACCCTATTCGACTTACTACGGATGATTTTATTCAAGAAAGTGAAAACGAAGAACCTTAATCTAAATAATTATTTTCAAAAGGATATGGCATCGTTATTACGTTGCTTGCCTTAATGTTGGTTTATTTTCTTGTAAGTGGAGTATCATCAAACATAAATAACAGCATTTTTTTATTTATTAAATACAAATAAACATGGATCAGATTAAACACTACATTGAAACAAACAAAGATCGTTTTTTAAATGAGCTTTTCGAACTTATTCGTATCCCATCCATCAGTGCCCTTACTGAACATAAAGGCGATATGGTGCATTGTGCCAATAAATGGAAAGAACTTTTATTAGCTGCCGGCGCCGATAAAGCAGAAGTAATGCCTACTAAAGGAAATCCTGTTGTATATGGAGAAAAAATGATAGATCCCGCCAAACCAACAGTTCTGGTATATGGACATTATGATGTAATGCCCGTTGAACCGTTGGAATTATGGAATACAAAACCATTTGAACCAGTAGTAAAAAATGAACATATTTGGGCCAGAGGTGCTGATGATGATAAAGGACAATCGTTTATGCATGCAAAAGCCTTCGAATTTATGGTTAAAACCAACACATTACCCTGCAATGTAAAATTTATGTTCGAAGGAGAAGAAGAAATCGGTTCAGGAAGCCTATATGCTTTTTGCGAAGAACATAAAGAGCTTCTTACATCCGATATTATTTTGGTATCGGACACCAGCATGATTGCTCAAGATATTCCTTCTATTACAACCGGACTTCGTGGCTTGTGTTATTGGGATGTGGAAGTTACCGGTCCCAATCGCGATTTACATTCCGGACTTTACGGAGGTGCCGTTGCCAATCCAATTAATATATTATGCAAAATGATAGGCTCGTTGCACGACGAAAATAATCATATTACGATTCCGGGATTTTATGATGATGTATTGGTTATTTCTAAAGAAGAACGTGCATTAATGGCTCAAGCTCCTTTCGATTTAGAAAAATATCAAAAAGATTTGGATATTAAAACGGTATATGGGGAATCCGGTTATTCCACAAACGAACGTACCGGCATACGTCCTTGCTTAGATATATGTGGTATTTGGGGAGGACACACCGGAGAAGGTTCCAAAACGGTTCTTCCTTCAAAAGCATATGCTAAAATTTCAACACGCTTGGTTGCTAATCAAGATTTTGAAAAAATCAGCACATTATTTAAAGAATACTTTGAATCCATTGCTCCAAACTGCGTAACAGTAAAAGTTACCCCTTCGCACGGAGGTGCTTCTTATGTTTCTCCTTTAGAAATGACGGCTTATAAAGCCGCAGAAAAAGCATATCAAGTGACCTTTGGCAAACGTCCAATCCCGACACGTAGCGGTGGAAGTATTCCCATTATTGCCGGATTTGAAAAAATATTAGGTACCAAATCTATTTTAATAGGATTCGGATTAGGCAGCGATGCCATTCATGCTCCAAACGAAAACTATCCATTGTTCAATTTCTACAAAGGGATTGAAACTATTCCATATTTCTACAAATATTTTGTAGAAATGAGCAAGTAAAGAACTATGAAAGGGTGTCTTGGAACTAGAAAATCAGTATAAGGCACCCTTTTTCGTTATTTGTTTATAGAGG
>CAYYUE010000038.1:2917-15112 GCA_964474745.1 uncultured Bacteroidaceae bacterium
ATGGGATTTAAAAATTATATTTGAAGGTATTATAATTATTTTTCTATCATACAAAAATTCAAAATATGTGGTATGCTATTATAGGAGTTATTGTCTTATACGCCTTTTATCGAGCAAGTGTAACCTATTTGTTTCCAAAATGGTCTGAATGGAAATTAAAAAAATATCGAGATAAATTTCTTGAAAAAAATCCTCATATCGATCAAAGCAAGCTACCTCCTTTACCTAGCGAGAAAGAAAGTGAAACACTTTTGGACAAGCGTAAAAAATATAGGTAATATTTATACAAACCCTCGTTGTTTCTTAATTATTTCATAAGCTTCATTGATTTCCCGAAATTGCTTTTCCGCATTCTTTTTCACCCCATCACCTAAATTTTCAACTTTATCAGGATGAAATTTCATAGCCAATCGACGGTAAGCTTTTTTAATATCATCCTCCGTAGCTGTTTGATCAATTCCCAATATAGCATATGGATTTTTCACGGAAAAAGAAGATCCCAAATGACGCTCTTGTATCGAAGTATAATCGCGTGAAGAAATCCCCATCTGAGAAGCGATAACTTGCAAAATAGACTCTTCTTGCGAATTACAATGTTTATCAGAACAAGCTACACCGTACAAAAAATCGAACATATGCATTCGAGTTGTATAATCCGTATAGCTACGTATTTGTTGACAAACATCGAATATGGAATATTCTTTGTTGACCAAATCGCGTAAAATAAGCAACATATCTTTTGTATGTTCCTCTCCAAAATTTTGCAACAAAAATCGTTTTACATAATCCAATTCCGATTTCACCACTTTTCCGTCGGCTTTCATTACCGAAGCAATCAACAACAATAACGAAATACGTATATCATTAGGAGTCGTGTTATATAGATTACGATTGTAAATACGTTTTGAATTGGAAGAACCATTCAATTCTTTGCCAGCCGCATCCACTGCAGCTCCTACAAAAAATCCGATAACGGCTCCTATAGGTCCCATTAAAGCCCAGCCTAAACCGGAAATAATCCACTTTGCCCAGCCCATGCTTATTCTATATTGAGAGATTTGTAGATTTGTTCTTGTATATCGGTTCTTATATTGAGTTTGGACAATTTATTATCATCTACATTGGGATATACGCGATTTGACAAAAAGATGTAGACTATATCATACTTCGGATCAACCCAGACAAAAGTACCTGTAAATCCTGAATGGCCGAAACTATATGACGAAACCTCAGTAGATACATGGGTGTTTTTTCCGCTAATCAATGGTTTATCAAAACCCAATGCTCTTCTATTTTGATTAGCAACATAATAGCGTGTATTGAATTTATCAATTACTTCTTTTGACAATAATGATTGTTTGCCATATATGCCCTTGTTTAACAACAGCTGAAATAAGTTAGCCAAATCCGTAGCATTAGAAAACAATCCAGCATGTCCGGCTACTCCACCCATCAAAGCTGCATTTTCATCATGTACATACCCTTGGATCTGTGTAAACCGAAAATGGTTATCGTTTTCGGTAGGGGCTATTGCTTGTATAGAAAATCCGCTTTGCAAAGGGTTAAATGCGGTATGTTCCATTTCCAGAGGTTGATAAAAATGTTTTTTCATAAAAACATCCAATGGTACCCCACTTACTTTTTCTACTAAATCACCCAGTAAAATAAACCCAAAATCACTGTATACATACTTCTTTTCGGAAAGCAACTTCGTATCAGCTATTTTATGTAGTATTTCCTCACGATAATCTTTTTCTACAAAAAAATGATCTGCAATTTGTACATAATTATTCGAATCTTCATGATTGCACAAATGTAAACCTTTTTCGACTTTATTCTCTTTTACCGCATCTTTCCAGAAAGGAACAAAAGCCTGTAGACGAGCAATATGACTTAATGCTTCCTTTATGGTAATATCGGCTTTATTCGTATGTTTCAAATAAGGAAGATACATAGATAACGGATCGTCCAGTTTGATTTTTTGGGTATCTACCAGTTTCATCACAGCCAACGTAGTTGCAGCAATTTTGGTAACCGATGCTACATCATATAACGTTTCATTAGTTACCGGAGAAGAATCGGAATCGTAAGTATAATTTCCATAGGATTTATTATGTACAATATAGCCATCTTTTGCTACCAATACCTGACAACCGGGATAGGCTTTTTGTGCAATACCTCTTTGAACTATTGAATCAATAGTAGCAAAACACTTCGGTTCCATATTCATTTGTTCGGGAGTGCGTTCACCCAATCGTATTTTATTTGTTGTTTTACCCAAGCCTTCAGCAAAATTTCCAGCCGTAACAGGAATGCACCCTTGTGCCACAGCTCCTCCAAATATAGCCGTAGCAGCAGCACTTTGCATAGCATCGACATTCTGATACCCGATTACTACAGCATTTAAATTTTTCATATTTTCAAATTGAGAAAATGCATATGGAGAAGTAAATCCGACCAAAATAACTTTGACATCTTGTTGTTGAATAGCATCTATTGTTTTCAGCATTTCATCGGTAATACCATAATTGCGTCGGGAAGTAGGATTTGCATATCCGTAAACCGAAACAATAACAATATCATACTTTCTTGTTTCAACCAGCAACGAATCCAAAGAACAAGAGCCAGGAACAAACATATGTCTGCAATCTACGTAAGAATCAACAACATTAGTAAACACATTTCGAGAATTGGTTCCCATAAGTATCGAAAGTATTTTTTTATCATGTAATTCCTGTAATGGTAAAATAAAGTTTTTATTTTTCACTACTGTCAATGATTTTTCTGCAATAGAACGAGTTAAAGCTTCGCACCGTTGCCAATCATCTTTATTAGGCAAACTCAACTGAGATACATCCATCGTATGCAAGCCGTATTGAAATTTAGCACGCAGTACTTTTCTGCACTTCAAATTTATCAATCGAATCAGCAAGGAGTCATTTTCACAAGCTTTTGAGATGGCTTTCACTGCATTTTCCATGTTGTCGGGAAGCACCATCATATCAATACCAGCCAACAATGCGGTCAGTTCCGCATTTCCATTTTTATAATTGTTGGTAATCGCTTTCATATCCATTCCGTCCGTAAAAATTAATCCTTTAAACTTCATTTGCTTACGTAATACATCATTGACAAGATACGGCGACAACGAAGACGGCATATTTTTACGTTCATCGTAAGCATTTACTTGCAGATGTCCAACCATAACGCCATCCACTCCAGAATTGATCAGTTTTTGAAAAGGATATAAATCCATTTGCTCCAAGTATTCTTTTGTATGATTAATTACAGGCAAATCAACATGGCTGTCAACATCGGTATCACCATGTCCAGGAAAATGTTTTGCTACAGCCATAACACCATTGTTTTGCAACCCCTTTGCATACATAATCCCTTTTCGAGCAACATTCTCTTTGTTTTCGCCAAAAGAACGAGCTCCAATCACGGGATTTTTTGGATTCGAATTAATATCGACACAAGGTGCAAAATTGATATGAATTCCCATTTTTTTGCATTGCAAAGCGACTTCTTTTCCCATTTTATATAATAATGAATCGTCAGGCATTGCGCCCATCATCATCTGACGAGGAAAAGAATATGCATCCGTAAGTCTCATACCCAGCCCCCATTCTGCATCCATCGAAATAAAAAGCGGTATCGGAGCCATGGTTTGGATCTTTTTAGTACAATTTAATTGGTCTACAGATGTACCTCCAAAAAAGCAAACCCCTCCTGCATAATACTGAGTAATGTTAGCATATAACTCCTGCATCTTTTTTACATTATTGGACGGAGGAACCCGTAGTACCATCAATTGCCCAATCTTTTGTTCTAACGTAAGCTGAGAGAAAATTGAATCCACCCAGTTTTCTTCGTTTAAATAATTATAATTTGTATCTTGTGCCCGAACTGTAGGTAAGAGAAAAAATGATACAACAAATAAAAAAAGAATATTTTTTCGGAAAGTCATATTATGCTATTTTATACATTTGCAAACAAAGCTGTTGTAGTAACGCAAAAAGATAGGGCAAAGTATAATGCTACACAAAAGCATTTTGTTTTTCTAACAAAAAATTCCACTCATTAAGCAGTATTTTAAATTTGAAAAATAAATTGTATATTTGTAACTTCAATATTATGAGAATCTTTGCAAATTTAAGCTACTATGAAACAGATAATCACCTTTATATCATTTTGTTATCTACTTCTTTCACATACGATTGCGAATGCCCAAGAGACATCACTTCCCGTACAAGAATATATGCTTAAAGCAGAGAATGCTATTAACTTATCATTAGATGATTTAGCAATCGACTACTACCAAAAAGCCATTCACTCCGATCCTGCGTTTATCGAGGCATATTATAAATTAGGTAATGTATATACACATAAAGAATTATATGATATGGCAATCCCATTATATCTAAATGCCATTACATTAGATTCCAATCATGGAGAATCGTATGAACGACTTGGATATATCTATACAGAAAAAGAAGAATTTGATAAAGCATATATATATGCTCAAAAAGCGATTGAATTAAATCCTTCTTCACCATCAGGTTATGCTACCATTGGTATTTATTATTGCAGTAAAAATGAGTATGTAAATGCCGTTTCATGGTGTCAAAAAGCAATTGATATAGATCCTAAATACGGTCGAGGATATAATTGTTTAGGTTTTGTATATTTCTATAAAGGAAATGATGCAAATGCCTATACCTGTTTTCAAAAAGCCATAAAGTTTAGTCCTAAGGATATCGATGCGTATTATAATTTGGCAGTAATGTATCGTATCAAAGAAAACTATGAAACGGCAATTTCCACCTGTAAAAAAGGATTGGCTATCGATCCTAACTCCATAAAGCTATATCACAATATGGGTATAGCTTACCGCGAACGCAAAAATTACGACAAATCGGTTCAATGTTACGAAAAAATTTTACAGATAGACAGTACTTCTGTAAAAGCATACAATCAATTAGGAATTACTTATTCGAAAAAAGGATTATACGAAAAAGCAATTTCTTATTACAAAAAAGCAATTAAGATAGAACCCAGTTATACAGCTTCGTATCGAAATTTAGGCGACACCTACTTAGTAAAAGGAGAACAGGAAAAGGCACTGAAAAGTTATCGAAACGCCATCAATATAGATCCTAACGATAGTTATTCATATTGTCAATTGGCAGAGATCTTTGCTGCACGAAAAAACACTACAAAACAAATAGGATATTATAAAACCGCTGCAAAAATGGGGAATAAACGTGCTCAAAACTGGCTGCAAAATCATGGATATACATGGTAAAATTCAATATTGATACCTGGTTCGCTTCTAAATAATAAAAAATTACGTTGAATAAAAATACAAACTAACCTATTCAAGAAAAAATATAAGTGAATATCATTAAAATAGTTGTTCAGTTTATACAATTACAAAAAAATACATAATAAAAAATGAGTATCCTTATAAAAAATATTTTATTGGATAATAAAAAAACCGATATTTATATTGACCAAAATCGGATATCCAAAATAAACCAAAATATCGAACTCGATGCCGACACTCTAATTGATGGTACAGATAAGGCTATTTTTCCTGGGTTGGTAAATGGTCATACCCATGCTGCAATGACTCTTTTTCGAGGATATGGAGACGATTTACCTTTAGAAGAATGGCTTACTACTAAAATTTGGCCAAACGAAAAAAATCTAACTGAAGAAATTGTATATTGGGGAAGTAAACTGGCCTGTTTAGAAATGATTAAATCAGGAACCACGGCTTTTAATGATATGTATTACTACCCTTTCGAAACCGCCAAAGCAGTGAAAGAAGCCGGTATCCGTGCTGTTGTTTCGGAACCCATATTCGACTTCTTTGATGAAAAGCAAGCCGAATGCATGAAGCAAAATGTAGCTGCATTCATTAAAAATATTGATTCTGCTGACAATAAAATTCAATATGCGCTGGCCCCTCATGCTATATATACCGTTTCGGGAAAAACATATCAATGGGTGAATGAATGTGCCAAAGAAAACAATTTATTGGTGCACACACACGTAGCTGAAACGAAAACGGAATATGAAAATGCAATTAAAAATTTTGGGCTTTCTCCTATTCGGTATTTAAATAAACTCGGCATTTTAAATCCAAATCTCATTATAGCTCATTGTTTATGGCTTGATAAAGAAGAAATTCAAATGCTTGCCGACAACGAGGTAAAAATCATTCATAATCCAAATTCGAATCTGAAATTGGCATCGGGATATCGCTTTTTATATAATGAAATGCACCACGAAGGCATCTGTGTGGGTCTTGGAACAGACGGTTGTTCGTCATCAAATAATCTGGATATGATCGAAGCTATGAAAATTACAACTTTACTACAAAAAGGATGGAGACATGATCCTACTGTTTTACCTGCTCAAGAAATGCTGGAAATAGCGACTGTAAATGGCTCTAAAGCTATACATATTGACGCAGGCGCGATACAAGAAGGAAAGTTGGCAGATGCTTTTTTAGTTGATTTAAAAACCACGGCATTTATACCTAATTATAATGCTACATCTAATTTGGTATATGCAGCTAACGGAAGTTGTGTAGATACGGTTATATGTGATGGAAACATCGTAATGCAAAACAAAAAAATAGCAGGAGAGGAAGAGATTATAGAAAAAATTAATGAAATGGTTATCAAACTGATACGAATCTAACATGAAAGTAAAAGTTTTAATAGGAATATATTGTTTATTGTTATTAATCGTAATAGGGTGTAAAAATAATACAAAATATTCCGACAAAAAAATATTCAAATACAATGAATCTGCAGGCATTGCATCGCTAGATCCGGCATATGCAAAAGATCAAGCGATGATATGGGCAACAAGCCAGCTTTATAATGGGCTTATTCAACTTGACAGCAATTTAAATGTAACACCGTCTATTGCAAAACAATGGGAAATCAGTCCTGATGGGATTACTTATATTTTTCATTTACGTAATGATGTGTACTTCCATAAAAATAAACTATTTAAAAATAATACTCGTAAAGTTATTGCATCGGATTTCGTATATAGTTTCAATCGAATTTTAGACAACAACGTTGCTTCTCCTGGACGGTGGATTTTCAACGAAGTAGCTATCGAAAATGGGAAAACAGGTTTTTCAGCTCCAAACGATTCTACTTTCATTATTACACTTCAACGTCCATTTTCTCCTTTTTTAAGTATGCTGGGAATGCCCTATTGTTTTGTGGTTCCTCGAGAGATTGTAGAACATTATGGAACAGATTTTCGCCAAAACCCTGTGGGTACAGGGCCTTTTCAGTTTCAATTGTGGAAAGAAAATGTAAAATTGGTATTTCGAAAAAATCCTAATTATTTTGAAAAAGATATAGAGGGCAACGTTTTACCTTATTTGGATGGAATTGCCATCACATTCATTGTAGATAAACAAACTGTGTTTTTAGAGTTTATAAAAGGTAATCTAGATTTCATGAATTCATTAGATGCCAGTTATAAAGATGAAATACTAACACAAACGGGACAATTGCGCGAAAAATATCTCGACCGGATTCATATGACATCACAACCCTATTTAAATACCGAATATCTAGGTTTTCTGATGGATGGAACAGACAATCCGCTTAAAGATAAACGATTGCGGCAAGCCATCAATTATGGTTTCGATCGTAGAAAAATGATGAAATATTTACGTAATAACGTAGGAACTCCAGGATGCTACGGTTTTATCCCGCAAGGGCTCCCCGGTTTTGATACTACTATAACCGGATTTGAATACAATCCGGAAAAAGCAAAACAATTACTGGCCGAAGCCGGATATCCCAATGGGAAAGGGTTGCCTTCTATACAATTAGCTACCACGGCTACTTACCTAGATTTGTGTAAATATTTACAGCAACAATTGGGAATTATCGGAATTCATATTCAAGTTGATGTAAATCCGCCGGGAGCTTTACGAGAACAAATTGCACAATCTAAAAGCAACTGGTTTAGAGGATCCTGGGTTGCAGATTATCCCGATGCAGAAAATTATCTTTCCTTATTTTATTCTGAAAATTTTTGTCCTAAAGGACCCAATTATACACATTTCTTGAACCCGAAATTCGATAAATTATATGAACAAGCCAGATCTACTACCGATAGGGAAACCAGAATAGCTCTCTATAAACAAATGAATGTAATACTTATGGATGAAGCCCCTGTAGTGGTACTATATTACGACCAAATTTTACATTTTACGCACAACACTATTTCGAGTTTACATAGTAATGGAATGAATGCATTGATTTTAAAACATGTTCGCAAAAACAACAAAGAGCAATGATATAGGATTTTTTATACCACATAAAGTATAAGATATGCATAACAATATATTTTATTCAGGTATTCAACAATAAAAAAATATTCTAATGAGCAATAATGTATAATTCTAATCAAGATAGGTTCAAATATTATTGCAAAAATAAAATAACAAAAATCAGATAATTGAAAAATATATTCAGATAAAACGTATGAGTAACACGCCTATTGAACTTGCTGAAAAATATATCAATGATACGGGAATTTCCTTGTTTTTAACAGGAAAAGCCGGTACCGGAAAAACAACCTTTTTGCAACATATATATAAAACCACCACCAAGCGTTGTGTAGTAGTTGCTCCTACCGGTGTGGCAGCTATCCATGCGGGCGGTGTAACCATACACTCATTTTTTCAACTTCCGTTTTCGCCATTCCTTCCTTCTGTAAAAAATAATATCTCGGAATATTCCATGCCTCAAGAAAAAAGAATGTTGAGAAAGGAAAAATTGGATATTATACGAACTCTCGACTTGCTTATTATAGACGAAATTAGTATGGTTCGGGCTGACTTACTAGATGCTATTGACGATACATTAAGACGTTTTCGAAAAAGCGCTCGACCTTTTGGAGGTATACAACTTCTGATGATAGGTGACCTACAGCAACTTCCTCCTGTGGTAAAAGACGACGAGTGGATGCTGATGAAACAAGTATATGAATCACCGTTTTTCTTTCATAGCAAAGCGTTACAACGACTACATTATATCACTATCGAACTGAAAAAAGTATATCGACAATCCGATATTCATTTTATTACATTATTAAACAACATTCGACAAAACAAATTTGACGATGCAACCTTAGAGCAATTAAATACTCGCTACATTCCTAATTTTTCACCTAATGATTCGGAAGGTTATATTCGATTGACGACACACAATCATCAAGCATTTCATATCAACTCCGAGAAATTACAAAGAATATCTTCTCCATTACATACTTTCGAAGCTGAAATTACCGGAAACTTTCCCGAATATGCATTTCCTACAGAAGCGCATCTTACACTGAAGGAAGGAGCGCAAGTAATGTTTATACGTAACGACTCTTCTCCGGAAAAGCGATATTTCAATGGAAAAATTGTAACCATTACTCACATTGAAAACGATCGTATTGAGGTAGAAGATTCTAACAACACAACGATTGAAGTGATGCGCGAAAAGTGGGAAAATATTAAATATACAGTCCATCCACAAACAAAAGAAATCGAACAATTGGTAGAAGGTACTTTTGTGCAATATCCATTGAAACTGGCATGGGCTATCACAGTACACAAAAGCCAAGGGCTTACTTTCGAAAAAGCCATTATTGATGTGAGCAAAGCTTTCTCATACGGACAAGTATATGTTGCACTGAGCCGATGCCGCACTTTTGAAGGTTTGGTTTTGAGTTCTCTCATCACAAATCATTGTTCATTCGATAATTCAGATATATCCGATTTCAACAATCAGATTCCTTCAGAACAAACTGTTTCCGATGCTTTCCAGAATGCCAAAAACCAATTCTTTTATGACAATCTACTGGAACAATTCGATTTTTCTGCTATCGAAACAATTACATCACAACTTAACCTGATTTTTCAAAAACATCTTATCGCGCTCTACCCCAACGAAAGTAATATTATATACACAACGATAGAACAAGAAGTATATCCGAATGTAATTAAGGTATCGGAACGTTTTCGGAATCAACTGTTGCAAATTCGCACACAAAGCCTAGGTGATACCGAAACATCACTATTACACGAACGCATTTCTAAAGCATCGGAATATTTTTACACCCGACTGCAAATGTTACATGAAATGGTATCGCCATTTTTAACATTGGAAATAGAAAATAAAGAGACATTGAAAGCATACAAAAAAACGGTAGGAGAATATAGCGAAACAATGGGAGTGAAAATAGCCACTTTAGGTGCTTCTCGTACACAATTTTCAATAGCGCATTATTTGAAAACCAAAAATGAATACATACTGTCTTCAAAAACGGAATTAAAAATCAAGAAACAAAAAACTGAAACAAAAGCTGAAAATAATATTCTTTTTACTGAATTGCTGGAAATTTTAAAAGATTGGCGCAGTGAGAAAAGCTATGAGATGGGCGACAAACCGGCTTATTTTATCCTACATCAAAACACATTACGTGAAATTGCCAACAATATGCCTCGTAGCAAAGAGGAACTTCTGTCCATAAACGGATTTGGAGCGCAAAAATATGCCAACTATGGAGTTGAAATTTTAGAACTTATCGAGAATTTTTGTACCGCAAACCATGTAGGAAATTCTAAACGGCAACCTGAACTTGATATGAATGAAGAAACATCGGGCAGGAAAAAAACAACAGGAGAAACCTATCGGATTACGTTACAAATGCTTCAAGAAGGAAAAACAGCAGAAGCCATCGCCGAAGAACGTAATTTGTCGGTTACTACCATTTATGGACATTTTATTAAGCTGTTGAAAGCAAACAGCATTTCGGTGGAACAACTGATCTCGACGGAAGATTTACGCACTCTCCTGCCCTATTTTATCGAAAACCAAGAATTATCGCTTACAGAAGTGTACGAAAAGCTGGAAGGAAAATATCCGTATGAAATTTTACGTATAGTAAAAACCTATAATAAAATGGTTTTCAATAATTAAAAAGGATATTTATTTGTTATATCGCCTATTTATTATTGCATGTTTTTGATGTAAAATAATGCGGGTAGCGGATTTATATAGGGGTTTGCCGGGTTGCTTCGTGCTTTTATAAAGTTGTAGATACGCTTATATATATTTGGATGAATGGTTATACAAAGTCGGATGCATAACTTAGAAAAGTTATAAACGCCCCCGCCGTTTATAAGAACGCAGTTGGCATTTTAAGAATAGAACGTTTGAAAAGCAAAAATGCATGCCTAGAAATGGGAAAATGTATATCGGTATGAAAAGTAAAATGTGTTTTTCTCACGCTGGGAAGTGTCTGCTAATTTGTTAAAGGATGTATCATATTGTATGATTTTGTCGATTCGGCATTATTGCTTTCGAATTGGATGATTTGGAAAGGATGTATTACTTGCGATGTATTAACACTACTGTTTTAGGGCGTTGCATACAGTTGTTCAACAATGTGCTTTATTTGGTATTAATAAACGCTTCTTGTTTTCTTTTCTTGTTTCACGAACCTATTACAATAGAAAAAAGAAAAAAAGATCATTGATTGGATGATAGAAATGTATTCCTTTTAGTAATATTTGTGTGTTTGATAGCGAAATTGTAGGAAAAAGCAGATTTAAGCAAATTTTTTATTTCTAAATCGTCACCCATTGCTATTAGATAAAAGCGTAGCAACCAATGACCTCGAACGTCCAATAATAGTGTTGTTTTTCTACTTGTTATGTCCCTCAAATAATTCATATTGAAAATAATTTTAAGAACTTAAAGTATCCTTTTACTTCAAATGAGAAGGAAGCATAGAAAGAATAAAAATAACATCAATCTGATTTTCAATCCATATCAAACGGATGTAAACTATTTGTATGGCAGATGAGAAATTATAATTTCTGGTGCATTGACTTCATAGCTGTAGTGAAATACTGATGCCCATTCGTTTACCTTGTCCACTTTAGGACCTAAGGTAATTTGTCTCACTGTCTTTTTGATAGATCCAAGTTCTATATAAACTCGTGGAGGAAGCATTTCTTTATTGTATTTCTTTTCGAATTCCAATCCTCTTACAACTAATCTAATCTCATTCTCATTTTTATATACATCGCTTTTGAATAAAAAAGCAATACTGTTCAAGTGCTTTTCTAATGAAGTTTTATTCCTTTTG
>CAYYUE010000039.1:0-14821 GCA_964474745.1 uncultured Bacteroidaceae bacterium
CTGCGGCTTATTCAAGTTGAAAAAGGTTGGAGTAGTCTATTTTTTCATTTAAAAAAAAATATGTACTTTTGTTGCCCTAAAAAATAAGTAAAAAATAAAGCCAATATACATGGAAATAGTAATAAAAGAGGTTGTTACAAAGTCAGATAGGAAAAAGTTTGCACAGTATCCAAACCAACTTTTTAAAAATTGCCCGAACTATATTCCGCCTTTATTGAGCGAAGATATAGCTGCACTTTCCGAAAAAAATCCTGCCCGTGATTATTGTGATGCCAAATATTGGTTGGCCTACTGTGAGGATCGCATTGTAGGACGTGTAGCTGCTATTATAAACCGTAGAGCCAATGAGCAATGGAACGAACAAAAAGTTCGTTTTGGGTGGTTCGATTTTATTGAAGACATAAATGTTTGTAAAAAACTTTTGGAAAAAGTAGAAACATATGGGATTGAACATGGAATGACGGAAATGCATGGACCCATGTCGTTTACCGATTTGGATAAAGAATGTTGGGTCATCAAAGGATTTGATCAACGTCAAAATATGAGTTTACTTTATAATCCTCCCTATTATGTAGATTTTATTGAGCAATTGGGATATAAAATTACTTGCGAATGGGCACAATGTGAAATGCCTGCTTCGCAACCCATTCCTGAAAAAGTGGCTCGAATCAACAAGCTTATTATGGAAAAATACAATCTTCGTTTGGTGAAATTTAAATCATGCAAAGAAATTCTTTCTTATGGAAAAAGCTTTTTTGATGCGTTGAACGATGCTTTTTCAAATGGAAAATTGTATGGATTTGTTCCTCTTACAGAGAAAGAAGTCAAAATGTATGTGAAAATGTATTTTTCCGTTTTGGACCCCGAATTAGTTTCATTTGTAGTAGATGAAAATGACAATGTGGTGGCTTTCGGATTAAGCATCCCCGATTTGAATCATGGATTAAGAAAAGCCAAAGGAAGACTATTCCCATTCGGCTGGTTCCATATATTGAGAAGCTTGCGTCGTTACGATACTATTGATTTGTTATTGAATGGAGTGCGTCATGATTGGCAAAAACGCGGAATACACTCTATCTACTATTCCCACATGAACGAGGTGGCGATAAGAAAAGGTATTAAAACAGCCTATACCAACCCCCAAATTGTGGGGAATGAAGCCGTAAAAATATGGTCTACAACATACGAGAGTAAAGAAATTATTCGACGTGCCGTTTTTGAAAAATCAATTATACAATAATAAGCTTTATCACACTCTTGTAAATAATGATGTGCCTTACAATAAAAGAAGTAACTTCCCGAACCGAGCAAAACCTATTTGTCCGGTTTCCCGATGTATTGTTTCAAAATTGTGAGCATTACATACCGCCTATACGAATTGAAGAACACAATATCCTTTTTGGAAAAAATCCTGCTCATGCGTACTGCGATACAAAATGCTGGTTAGCTTACCGTAATGGAGTTGCGGTAGGGCGTATTGCCGTAATTATAAATCATAGAGCAAATGAATTATGGAATACGTGTAAAATGCGATTCGGTTGGTTCGATTTTATAGAAGATATAGAAGTTTGCAAACAATTATTGCAAACAGCAGAAAATTACGCCAAACAAAAAGGGCTGTATCGTTTATACGGGCCTACCGGTTATACCGATATGGATAGAGAAACTTGGATTATACAAGGTTTCGATCAGCGACAAAGCGCAGGAGTTTATTATAATTTCCCATATTATATCACATATATCAAGCAATTGGGTTACAGTACCGATTGCGAATGGCTGCAATACAGAATGCCGGCCTCACAACCTATTCCGCAAAAAGTGGAACGGATAAATGCGATGATTATGGAGAAGTATAATCTTAAGTTACTCGAATTTACCGCGAAAAAAGAAATCTTGCCCTATGCCAAGAAGTTTTTCAGAGTGTTGAATCAAACATTCAAAGATTTATACGAATACGTTCCCTTAACCGATATCGAAATAGATGCCTATGCAAAGGCATATTTTACTTTTTTAGATCCCCATTTGGTCAAATTTATAGTTGATAAACAGGATGAAATCGTTGCTTTTGCGATAGCATTACCGGATCTTACCCAAGCCTATAAGAAGGCAAAAGGAAAGCTCTATCCCATAGGATGGTATTATCTATTGAAAGCATTAAAGAAATACGAATCCATTGATTTATTGTTGAATGGAGTTCGTCCCGACTGGCAAAAGCGGGGTATTCATTCTATTTACCATGTTGCAATGAATAAAACCGCTATACAAAAAGGACTAAAATGGGCCTATTCGAATCCTCAGATAGTAAACAACATTGCTGTAAAAGTTTGGGAAAATAATTATGAGGCAAAATCCAGTGTTCGTCGAGCGTGTTTTGCTAAAAATTTAGCCGAATAATTTTTGCGATAAAATTAAGATTCGGTTTCCTCTTATTTTCAGCCTATATGTACAAATAAAATCAAATATATTTTTCGAACAAAAGCGGATGCTTATGAGTTACATAAATAAAATATGAAACCATGAAAAAAATTTATTTTGTATTTGTGTTGTTAATACTTTTTTGTTCCTGTAAAAAAGATAAAGTCATTTTTTATGTTACAGGAGAAACTACTCAAAGTGAATTGGAGCAAAAAATAAGGCAAATAACGGACGAATACAACGAAATTGATATAGATACCGAAGGAACTACTTTTTTGCCCGACGGGCGCATTGATTTCTTTCGTATGAGGGTAGATTGCAGCTACGACCTGGTATGTAATTTATATGTCGATCGTCAATTTCTCGAAAAAGATACGTTCGGGTTCATTCGTACGTTTTGCGTAGCATGCGAACAACCCCTCCGGTGTGGAAATCTGAGCGGACTGAAATTAGAAAATTAACGTTGAAGAACTTCCGATTATTCAGATATCTTTATATCTTGATCCGAAACAGGAGTATCAGGTTTTATTCGTTTATTTAGAATAGAAAAATTCCATTTGTACTTGCGAGCCAATAACCAAACGATAACACAACTCATTATCAACAAGAACAATCCGTCGATCAGAATGAACGATTGTGTGATATTGATTTCTTCAAAAAGGGCATGAGTTACCAATGCAGAATCTTTTTGTGTAATAAATAAACATAAAAACATATTGTTAGCGGCATGTACTCCCATCGAAATCTCGATTCCGTCATCAAGAATGGAAATAAGCCCGAAAGTGAGCCCAAAGATAAGATATTGAGGCATCATGCTTGCGAAGCCGAATTGCCCTACTTCCGGATTAGAACTATGCAATAATGCAAATAAAATTCCGGGTATAATAATTGCCAACCATCTGCTTTTAGTCCACGCCGCAACACCCTGAGCAAGGTAGCCTCGAAACAAAAATTCTTCGCAGGTGGTCTGAAAAGGAAGGAATAATATAGTAATAATCAATAAAATAAAGAAATGGGTAAAATCAAAATTGAATACAAAATGTTCAGGAAAAAGAAGCATTTCAACAACAGTATAGACGGCCATTAAAAAAGCCCACAACCCCAGTCCTATAAAAAAACGGCGCCACCGAATCTTATTTGTTCCATTGATAACCTCTTTCCAGGAACGTTTATGAAACCACCGGATACACAAAATGGATACAAATAAAGCCGCAATAAAAGGAAAAACATTTAAAACCAATCCTAAATTCGCATCAATTCCCAATGGCGATAAATCGGCGGGATTATCTGCATTGGAAGCATATCCTTTTACTCCTTGTATAAAAAATACAATAAACAAAGGAATTCCGCCAATAAAATTAGCCGCAATAAAAGCTATTATAAATACGATCAAATATTTCCACCATTGATTTTGCTTATCGAAAGCCCTCTCTAAAAAATGCATCATGATAAATGTTTAAAATGAAATGTAAATAATTTATTCCCAACAAAAGTGCCCCATACCAATACTGTAAAAATAGCGAATACAATTTTTGTTTTTTACTTTTCAGATTGTATTTTACACTTTATAAAAACTTCGTAAAATATCGACGAACATATTTCCCGGAACGATTCTTTTCACAAAAATAGAAAACTTTTGCTCGAAATTAGCCACGACATAGCGAAATTTCGGTTTTTTCGAACAGATAATCGATTCTATTTTTTTTGCCAGTATAATCGGTTGTAGACCGGCATTTTCTTCCTTTTCGATAAGACGAAGCGAACGAGCAAAGCTGTCTTTGTAATCCGGATGCGATTGTGTATGTTCAGAATTCTTGCGGCAAGAAGTAAAATGAGTAACAAAATCACCCGGTTCTATTATGGACACTCGGATTCCGAATCCCTTTACTTCTGCTGCAAGAGCTTCGCTGTACCCCTCAATAGCAAATTTCGAAGCAGAATAGTACCCTTGGTAAGGAAGCCCCATAATTCCACCGATAGAGCTGATGTTTATTATTCTACCTGATTTTTGGGCTCGAAAGACCGGAAGAACATATTTGCACACATGTACCGTACCCATAAAATTTGTACTCATTTGCAGCTGAATTTCTTCTTCTGTAGCCAGTTCAATGGCACCTCCGATACCAACACCCGCATTGTTAATTAAAACGTCGATTCGGCCTTCTTTTTTTATAATATGGTCTACGGCCTTTTCGATAGATTTTGGATCTCGAACATCCATTTGGAGGATGGTCATTTTATTACTTTCTTGCTCTTTACGGCTTGTCCCGTAAACGATATACCCTTTTTCAGCCAATAAATTCGCTGTAACTTGTCCAAAACCCGATGATACACCAGTAATAAATATAACTTGTTGCATGCTGGATCTCTTTGATTTTTATTTTGATAAAAATTTATAGAATATAAACTTCAGTAATGCAAAAATACTACTTTATTTTAAATGTTCGAAATAGATCGGTATTAGGGAATAGGATCGCCATTTTCATTTAGAATTCATGAACTTAGGAAAGACCGTAAATCGTATTTTTTATTCAATAGCTTAAAATAAAATCGTACCTTTGTAAGTTACATTAAAATAATTTGGTACGTGGTTTTGTAAAGAATTTTGGATCATGGCAATGCAAGATAAACTCATAAACAACTTAGATAAATTTATTCGGAAATACTATAAAAACCAGCTTATTAAAGGTGTTCTTTACTCCATAGGGCTCTTGCTGGTTACATTTTTAGCAATAACTATTTTGGAGTATTTCGGATATTTTAGTACATGGGTACGAACTCTTTTCTTTTGGCTGTATATTGCCATAACAGTGCTTTTAGTAGTACTGTACATTCTCATCCCTCTATCTAAAATGTATAAAATCGGGCGCAGAATATCCTACGAACAAGCCGCCTGGATTATTGGAAAATATTTTCCCGAGGTGAGCGATAAATTGTTGAATCTATTGCAGTTAAAAGGATTACCATCTGCCGAAGGCAGCGATCTTTTGGAAGCCGGCATTCGGCAAAAAACAGAAAACCTCTCCCCTATTCCGTTCGCAAAAGCTATTGATTTAAAACAAAATAAAAAATATGTAAAATACGCTTTTATTCCGGTTCTTTTACTGATAGGCATTTTGATATTTTCTCCCTCAATAATCAAAGAACCCTCCGCTCGCATTATAAATCATACGACATATTACGAAAAACCCGCTCCTTTTGCCTATCGTATTTTGAATAAAAAGCTGGAAATTCCTCAACAGGAAGATTTTTTGCTGCAAGTAAAAATAGAAGGAGACGATATCCCCAATGAAGTTTTTATAAACATTGAAAATCAAGTTTATAAGATGCAAAAATTGGATAAAATAACATATTCGTATCTATTTAAAAACGTACAAAAATCACAACGTTTCTTTTTGGAAGCTGTCGATGTGAAATCATCGGACTACTTGCTGACGGTTTTCCCTAAACCTACCGTTGTGGATTTTCAAGTAAAGCTCTCCTACCCTGCTTATACCGGAAAACAGCCCGAAACGCTTTCCAATATAGGAGATCTTACCATCCCCGAAGGCACTACCGTACAGTGGTTGTTTCAAACAAAAGATGTGAAAGATTTGTATTTTATGGTGAACGAAACGGTAGAAAAACGATCTCCCAATGAAAACGGCCGGCTTTCTGTGGCAAAACGTTTTCTAACCTCGGCCGACTACGGATTCTATGTTTCCAATCCCTTTGTCCTTACATCCGACACCCTGCGCTATTCCGTATCCTCCATTGTTGATGTTGCACCGATGATTGCTGCCATAGAAATGAGAGATTCCGTACAAAACGAAAGACTGTTTTTCAAGGGGAAAATAAAAGACGATTACGGTTTTTCAAAACTGCAGTTCAAAATGATAAAAACCAATGGGGAAGATACTACGCAAAAACGTATTATTTCTAATAACATACCATTTAAACCTACCGAGACGGCACAAGAATTTTACTATGCTACCGTGTTGGAAGGCATAGAAGTGGGGCCGGGAGATAGAATCGAATATTATTTCGAAGTATGGGATAACGACGCCATCCATGGCCCGAAATCCTCCAAATCTCAAATCTTCGAAATCAAAATTCCCACCGAAAAGGAATTACAGAACGCCTTGGAAATGGCTTCTACCCAAATTAAAGAAGCCTCCGATGCTTCCATGTCCGAGATCAAGAAAATGCAGAACGAAATCAATGAAATGATGCGAAAACTCGTGAATAAGCAAGAATTGACCTGGCAGGATAAAAAACAATTGGAAGAGCTGGCTAAAAAACAAAAAACCATAAAAGAAACCGTGCAGAAAATGCAGGAACAAATGAAGCAAAATAACCAATTGGAACAACAATATCGGAAACAAACCGAATCCATTATAGAAAAACAAAAAGAATTGGACAGATTGTACAATGAGGTTATGAATGACGAAATGAAAGAGATGATGAAAGAAATGGAGAAGCTGATGCAGGAAGCGGATAAAAAGAAAGTGCAGCAAGCTCTTGAAGAACTGAAGATGAAGAATGAAAATATCGAGAAACAGCTGGATCAGAATATCGAATTGTTACAACGGTTGGAATTGGAAAAAATGATAGAAAACGCCATTAAGAAGACCGAAGATTTAGCCGAAAAACAACGCGATTTGGCCAATGAAACCGAGCAATCCGGGCAGAAGAAATCTGAAGCTCTTTCCGAGAAACAAGACAAATTGAATAAGGAATTTCAGGAATTGCAAAAAGACATAGACAAAGTACAACAAAAGCTAAAGCAAATAGACGAAGAAGCCGAATTCAAAAGAAATAAAGAAACCGAAAATTCCATTTCCAACAAGCAAAACGAGGCTTCGAAACAATTAAACAAAGGAAAGCATAAAAATGCTTCGGAGCAGCAAAAATCCGCAGCCGATGAGCTGGATAAATTATCCAATCAATTAGCCGAAGCTCAAATGGATATGGAACAAGAAGATCTGGCTGAAGATGCGGAAAAAGTACGCCAGTTGTTGAAGAATTTGGTTACCCTTTCGTTCGATCAGGAAAAATTGATAGGGAATTTGAATACTACCTTGATACAGGATCCTATGTATCAGAAAATCATAGCCAATCAGAATAAAATCAAAGACGACTTTAAAACCATTGAAGATTCGCTGCGGGGGATGGCAAAACGACAAATAAAAGTAGCCTCTGTAATTAATAAAGAAGTAGGAGAGATTAATACCAACATAGCCAAGTCGATGAACGGATTGTTACAGATGAACCAAACTTTTTACGGAAATTCCAAAAATATGGGTACTGCAACATCCATGCAATATGCCATGACTTCATTGAATAATTTGGCGTTGGTGTTGGCCGAATCCTTAGATCAGATGCAGTCGCAAATGCGCCAGAACAGCCGGCAAAAGAAATCGGGAAACTGTAAAAAATCAGGCAGTTGTAAAAATCCCGGGAACAACCCCAAGCCCGGAAAAGGAAAACCGTCTCCGGGGTCGATGAAGCAGATGCAGGATGCGTTGAATAAGCAGATGGAAGCCATGAAAAAACAACTGGATAAACAAGGCCAGCCCAAAGGCAGGGGAAAGATGGGAGAAAACGGGATGAGTGAAGAATTTGCACGTATGGCGGCTTTGCAAGAACAGATTCGCAGAATGATGCAAAAATACGGAGAGGAACTAAAACAACAAAGCGGCGGAGCAATGGGCAAAGACATCAATAACGTGTTAAAACAAATGGAACAAACAGAAACCGATCTGGTAAATAAAACCATTAGCCGGCAAACAATGGAGCGGCAGCAACAAATTATGACACGATTATTGGAGCATGAAAAAGCCGAAATGAAACGTGAAAAAGAACAACGCCGCGAAAGCACCGAAGGAAAGGATATTTTTCAAGTCTCCAAAGAAAATTTGGAAGAGTATAATAAGCTGAAACAAAAAGAATTGGAAATGTTCCGCACAGCACCTCCTTCGTTTACCAATTACTATAAAATGAAAGTGAACGAATACTTTTACAAATTTGAAAATTAGAAGACGAAAATATATTTATAAAAGTGTGAAAGAGGCTTGCATTCCAAGAGAAAATAATGTATCTTTGTGTTCCGTAAACTAATGATGTCGTACATGGAAAATATTAAAATTCAATCCGATATATCGAATCTTGTTAAAATAGAACAGTTTATAGATGCGGTGTGTGACAATATGAATATCCATAACTATTTCGCAACCATTTCAATGGCTGTGTTGCAGGCTGTTGAAAATGCGATTGTACATGGAAATCATTCCGATGCTGCAAAAACCGTTTCCCTCAAGTATGCCAAATGCAAAGGAGGAATCGCTTTTATTGTAGAAGACGAAGGAAAAGGATTTGATTGGAACAACTATTCCGAGTTGCCTTTAGAAGAAGGACAAGGAGATGGGATATTTCTAATGAAAACGTTATCCGATAGTTGCGTATATTCTAAAGGAGGAAGAAAAGTACGGCTGGAATTTATGATACAAGGAATTGATGCTTCTCGTTCATTAGAACGAGCTGCTACCTTACAAAAGTTTTTTGCTCCGAGACAAATTAATGCATAACATTTTTATTCATTATAAAAAATGTAAAGCGAGCAACATAAAAAGTGTTGGTCGCTTTTTCTGTGTAAAAAAGATAAAAAAATGAAACCGATATTTAATATAATTTTTAAAGTCTTGGCTTTTGCCATGGGAATTGCCGTAGTTGTAATTTCCATATTGAAAATACAAATTGGCATCGAAAATGTATTTATGCTATTGGGGTTGGGATTGGCAGGCCTTGCTCTTTCCATGTTTGATCAAAAAGAGAAAAACCAAGAAGACGATACCGCGGTCTAAGTCGAAAATTTGCGCATAAAGACCCGAATTTCAAATTCCATTACAAGGAAACAAAGGAAATGGAGTGAAATTTCATGTATAATTTGCTATAACCAAAGTTATTACAAAAGATATAAACGTGTTCTGAAATCGGTCCTAAAAAATGATTTTGAATAAAAAATAAGCATAAAAGACAATGGGAATACATTTTTCAACCGAAAATATCACATTTCGACTAAAAGGAAAAACACGAATTAAAAATTGGATTACCACCGTTATTCAAAATGAAAACAAAAGGGTAGGGGAGGTCAATTATCTTTTTTGTGACGATGCATATATGCTGCAGGTCAATATGGCTTACCTTAATCACGATACGTATACCGATATTATTACATTCGATTCCGTAGAAGGAAACTTGATATCGGGAGATATTTTGATCAGTATAGACCGGGTAAGAGAAAATGCACAATTGTTTGCATGTCCCTTTGAACAAGAATTGTCTCGTGTTATTATCCACGGAGTACTGCATTTATTGGGAAACCCCGACAAAAGCGAGGAAGAAGCCTTATCCATGCGGCAAAAAGAAAACGATGCCATACAACTTTTGGAGACTATGTGAACATCTGAATGCACCCGAAGGATTCCCTCAAAACAATAGAGTAGGAGAGAACCCCCTTGGAGGGATAAAACAGAGGTGTTTCACGAGAAACAAAACGGATAATGATTAGAAAAATAAGCAGATAGAGACGTTTGAATCTTATAAAGAAAAAGAAAATATGATTTGGGAAAAATACGAAATCGTTGTAGTAGGAGGGGGGCATGCAGGAGCAGAAGCGGCAGCGGCAGCAGCAAACTTAGGAGTAAAAACGTTGTTGGTGACACAAAATTTAGATACCCTGTGTCAAATGTCGTGCAACCCTGCCATGGGAGGCGTTGCCAAAGGGCAGATAGTACGCGAAATAGATGCATTGGGAGGATATTCCGGTATCGTTACCGACAATACCATGTTGCAATTTCGTATGCTGAATCTTTCCAAAGGACCTGCAATGTGGAGTCCAAGAGCTCAGAGCGACCGTATGTTGTTTTCCGGATTCTGGCGTCAGATCCTGGAAAATATTCCCAACCTTTCCTTATGGCAAGACGAAGTTGTGGGAATCCGGGTAGAAAATCATAAAATCATAGGTGTTTCTACAAAAATGGGAGTAGAAATAGACGCGCAAGCCGTTATCCTAACCAACGGAACTTTTCTGAACGGATGCATCCATATCGGAGAAACCCGATTCGACGGAGGACGTATCGGAGAACGTCCCGCAATAGGGCTTTCCGATCAATTGCGTCACCTGGGATTCCGGGTAGAACGATTAAAAACCGGGACTCCCGTTCGTGTAGATGGACGAACCATTGATTTTTCCAAACTCGAGGAACAAAAAGGAGATGAAACCCCCGGAAAGTTTTCCTTTACCGATACCCCGCCATTGCAGCATCAGCGTTCGTGCTTTCTGGCCTATACCAACGAACATACGCACGACATTTTGAGAAAAGGATTCGATAGATCGCCCTTGTTTACAGGGCGTATACAAGGGAGAGGGCCTCGGTATTGCCCTTCTGTCGAAGATAAGATAGAACGTTTTGCAGGGAAAAATCGCCACCAATTGTTCATAGAACCCGAAGGATGGAATTCTCAGGCATTTTACATCAATGGATTTTCTTCTTCCTTGCCCATGGAGGTACAGCTTGAGGCATTGCATGCGATAGAAGGATTTGAGAACGCTCGAATTTTTAAACCCGGATATGCCATTGAGTACGATTATTTCCCCCCCACGCAGTTATCCTATACATTGGAAACAAAAGAAATTGAGAATTTATATTTTGCAGGCCAGATCAATGGAACCACCGGTTACGAAGAAGCTGCATCGCAAGGGCTGATAGCCGGAATCAATGCCGCATTAAAACAAAAAGGGAACCCTTCGTTTGTCATGAATCGGACGCAATCCTATATAGGAGTTTTGATCGACGATTTAGTAACCAAAGGTGTTGACGAACCGTATAGAATGTTTACTTCACGTGCCGAATACCGTATTTTGTTGCGGCAAGATAATGCCGATGTACGGTTAACCCCATTGGCTCACGCAATCGGGTTGGCTTCCGATGCACGGATGAAACGCGTAGAAGATAAATTAAAAGCAGCCGATCAGTTGATCAGGTGTATTACCCAAACATCGGTAGTGCCCGAAGTGGCAAACCCGGTATTGGAAGAAAGGGAAACACCTCCGATTGAACAAAAAGTAAAAATGTTGAATTTGTTGTTACGCCCTCAAATCCATATTCAGGATTTGATTTGTATGTCCGACGTCTTAAAAGACACCTTGCATGATATTCCCGACACCTTTCAGGCAGAAGGGTTGGAATATGCCGAAGTGGTATTGAAGTATCAAAACTATATCGATAAAGAACAGGAAATAGCAAATAAACTTTTGAAATACGAAAACATGCCGCTTAAAGAAAATTTCGATTATTTTTCGTTGCAATCCCTTTCGTACGAAGCTCGTGAAAAATTGACGAAAATGAAACCGAAAACCGTAGGGCAAGCCTCTCGAATCAGCGGCGTTTCTCCTGCCGATATTTCCGTATTGATTGTTTATTTGAGCCGTTAAAAAGAAAGAGAAAGGAGGTTTCTCCGCGGTCGAAATGCGACGTTATTGCCTCTCGTTTCACGCGGAACCTGACTCTTAAAGTGCATGGAACATGAATTTTACGGGATATTGAATACAAAATGAGGAAAAGCGGTATACGTGCGCGAGAAAAAGGATAACTATCATAGACCATGATAGAAACCGGTACGGATATGTTGAAATTTCCGATGCGGTTTTCTTTGGGAAGCGGTTGCGACCGGAGCCGACCCGCCGCAATCGGAAACACAAACGGTGAAGCCCCTTTGTTGAGTTCGTGCATGAAAAGCGACCCTATAAAAAATGAAGAAATAAGGAAAACAAGAATTTGAAAAAACATTCGCAAAAAAGATACGATTGCATTTTTCCAAGTTGCGGAAAGATGATTTTTCAGTCTCGAAACAAATCATAGAAAATAAAGAAAACATATATGAAGATAGTAGAAGTTGGAGCTTGCAAAGGAAGTGAAGCGTTTTTATTGATAACCGAAACTCATGCGGCATTGATCGATTCCGGATTTTCGTTTTGTGCAGAACAAATGGTCCGTAATATCAAACAAGAATTGGGCGACAGAACTTTGGATTACGTACTGTTGACCCATTCGCATTACGACCATGCTTCCGGAAGCCCTTATTGCAAGGCGTATTGGCCTTCGGCACAGGTTGTGGCCGGCGAATATGCCGCCAAAATAGTGGCGAAACCTTCCGCCATTCAGTTGATGAAAGAAATGAATCAAAGTGCCGCTCTTCAGCACGGCATAACCGCATACGAAGATAAACTGGACGCATTGCATGTGGATAAGCTTGTGAAGGACGGCGACAACATCGACTTGGGCGAAGTATCGCTTCAGGTGATAGAAGCTCCCGGGCATACCAAATGTTCCATCGCCTTTTATATACCTCAAAACCAAATGTTGATATCCAGCGAAACCTTAGGCGTACATGCCGGAGGCAATCAAGTATCCCCATGTTATTTGGTAGGATACCAAATGTCCGTGAACTTTATTAAAAAAGTAATGCAGATAAACCCTCATAGCATATTGATTCCCCATTACGGCGTATTGGAAGGCGATGCCTGCCGCACATTTATACAAGATGCGTTGCGTTGCAACAAAGAATTGAAAGATCTGATTGTAGGCCTCCATAAAGAAGGCAAAACATACGAAGAAATGTTGGAATCCTACAAAGAACGGTTTTTTACCCCGGAACATCGCAAAACACAACCGGTGAAAGCCTTTGAATTAAACGCAAAGTATATGATTCCCATGATTATTGCCGAATGCGGAAACCCTTCTTAAGAAAATCCGTACACAGGTTCGCGATATCCATTTGTTCCCCATCTTTCAAATAAGAAGGAACGAATGACGAGAAAAATAGATACGATAAGGAGTTGAAAGACCTATACTTTCACTCCTTTCTTTTTTTTCACTCCTTGTTAAAAAAAGTGTACATTTGCATCGGATACGGGACAACATCTATGTGGAGAGGAAAGGTTCCTTATAGCAGGTAACCCGCCGATTCCTCTTAAAAAGAACACCGCCGGAGAATAGATAAAATTAAAAAAAAGATGGAAAATTACACTGAAAAAGGAGTACATGAATACGGGTTGAACAATATGGAGCAAGCATTAGAATACTTTGCCAAAGTAGAAGAATCCGACCCGATGTATTCCAAAGCATTGGCATATAGCGCATGCATAGCGATAACCAAAGGCTACGAGAAAGATGCTTTGCCGTTAGCTCAAAAATCGTTGGAGAAAAATCCCGATAATGCCTTGGCATATTATTGCCTGGGATGTATAGCCCAAAAACAAGAACAAAAGGAAAAAGCGGAAGCTCTGTTTCAAAAAACCATAGATTTGGCTACCCAAACCATAAACCAGCATACTAGCGATTATGAAGCCTATACCATACGAGGAGACGCTTATCAAGCGTTAGAAAAGTACACAAAAGCAATTGAAGATTACACAAAATCTGTAGAAATAAACCCGCATTTCTACAAAGCTACTTACAACAAAGGAGTGGCATATCTAAAGCAAAAAGATTTTCCCCAAGCCATAAAGGAATTTACACAACTTATTATCGAGAATCCCGGTAAAGCCTATTACTATGCTTGGAGAGGAGATGCTTACTATAAAGCCGAAAACTATGCAAAATCAATAGAAGATTATGATAAAGCCCTTACCATCGATCCCAATAATGCCTATTACTATGCTTGGCGAGGATTGTCTTATGGTGCAATCGGGAACTATGCAAAATCGATAGAAGATTATACCCAAGCCCTTATCATCGACCCTAATAAAGCAGATTATTATGCAAAGAGAGGATTTACTTATGGTGTGATCAAAAATTTTAAAAAAGCGATAGAAGATTATGATAAAGCTTTTTCCATCAATCCTAATAAAGCAGATTATTATGCAGAGAGAGGATTTGTGTATCATTTTTCCGAAAACTATGCAAAAGCGATAGAAGATTATACCCAAGCCCTTATCATCGATCCTAATAAAGCAGATTATTATGCAAATAGAGGATTTGCTTATCATTTTTCCGAAAACTATGCAAAAGCGATAGAGGATTATAACCAAGCACTTACCATCAATCCGAATGATGCCAATTATTATGCATGGCGAGGAGATACTTATGATAAAATCAAAAATCATAAAAAAGCGATAGAAGATTATGATAAAGCCCTTTCTATCGATCCAGTTCAAGCTGATTATTATGCAAATAGAGCGCTTTCTTATCATTTTTCCGAAAACTATGCAAAAGCGATAGAAGATTATACGAAAGCTCTTATCATCGATCCTAATAAAGCAGATTATTATGCAAATAGAGGAGTTGCGTATTATCTTATTAAGGATTATAAAAAATCGATAGAAGATTATACGAAAGCCCTTATCATCAATCCTAATAAAGCA
>CAYYUE010000040.1:0-14303 GCA_964474745.1 uncultured Bacteroidaceae bacterium
ATTCAATGCAAATAGTTTTGAGAATGAAGAACAAGAATTGGCATTTTTTACTTATGAAATTTCATCGGGAAAAATAATTTTTTCTCATATAAATTATCAGCTAACTTCTGATTTAAAAGTAGATAATATAACACCATTATTGTATTTAGAAAAATAAATATGAAATCCTATTTTATTGAAAACTATATGTCAGGAGTCTGCACGAATGCCTATACAATTGAAAAAAATGGCATTAAAAAATTGATCCACCAAACACCTTGGTTTGAGAACGGCGAATACACAGGTTTTTAGAATTATCATTGAAAATTTCTATGGAAACGAATCATTTTGTGAGAAATTGAACAAAAAACATCACTTTTATTTATAAAAATCGAGAATAGTTATGTACGAATTAAAGACAAAAATTACCGAACAAACAGTAGAAGATATTATTGCCCATATTGAAAATCCTGAACTCAAGCAATTTTGCAAAAAAATAGCTGTTCTCTTTGAAGAGGTCTCAAAATCAAAAGCAGTTATTTGGAGCGACGGAACTGTTGGATATGGAACACAAACGGTGAAATATGCCAACGGGAATACATTAGATTGGTTTCGACTGGGTTTTGCAATTAGAAAAAATTATCTCTCGTTATATTTTCCATTATATCTATTAGATAATGAAGATGTGAATTTATTGTATTCTAAATTGGGAAAACATACGCGAGGAAAAGGTTGTATCAATATTAAAGATTTCAATAATATAGATTTTGATATTTTAAAAGAAGTAACTTTTTTACATTTCAATACATAGTTTTGAATATGGAAAAACCTCAAGGTATAGGTCAGTACATTGCATCGTGTCCTGTTGAACATCAACAAAAATTGCACCAATTGCGACACGCAGTGAAAGAAATAGTGTCACAAACACAAGAAAAAATTAGTTATGGAATGCCCGTATTTGTCTTTCATGTCACTTTGGTTTATTTTATGTTACGTAAAAATCCCATTGGATTTTATCCATTACCATCAGGTATTGAGATGTTTTTGCAAAAAACACCTCAATATAAAACCGGGAAGGAATCTATACAATTCCCACTAAATGAAGATATTCTATTTGATTTAATACAGAATTGCGGAAAATTTTAAAAAAAATAACAACATGATGAAAAAATCAATACTATTTGTATTTTTAATTCCCGTTTTAAGTTTCGGACAGGATTTAGATGTGAAACAACTTTCCAAAAACGTTTATCAATACACCTCATGGTCGGAAATAGGCGATTGGGGACTTGTGGGAAGCAACGGATTAATTATCGTCGATAACGGCAAAGCACTTTTGGTAGATACACCAATGGACGAACCCAAAACCAAAATACTTGTGGCGTATATCAACGATTCACTCAAAGCAAAAGTCGAACTTTTTGTACCCGGACACTGGCACGGAGACTGCGTGGGTGGGCTTGACTATTTAAATTCCACAGGCGTAAAAACCTATGCCAACCAACGCACAAACGCCATATTAAACAGTAAAAAATTACCCGTTGCACAAAATACATTTCAAGATTCCGTCCAATTAAAAGTAGGAAAAATCGAAGTAGATTGTTATTATCTTGGCGGCGGACATGCTACCGACAATATTGTGGTTTGGATTCCTTCCGAAAAGATTCTATTCGGGGGTTGTATGGTAAAAGACAACTCGGCAACCTCACTTGGCAATACCGCCGATGCCGCACCGCTTCCCCAATGGAGCAAAACCATTGATAATGTTTTGCATAAATTTCAGGATGCTAAAATAGTAGTTCCCGGACACGGCGAAGCAGGTGGAACAGAATTGTTACAACACACCAAAGAGTTATTGAAATGAAAAAAACGACTGTGTCGCAATCGCATACCTGTAATCAAAAATATAAAATCCAGTTTGAGTTCGCTTAAATTGAAAAACAATGTAATTCATTTATAAACAAATAATTAAAAAATCATATCCGGATGAAAAACATACAAACAGACATAAATTCCCAAATTTACACCTGCCTTTGGTTTGACAATCAAGCAAAAGAAGCCATTGAATTTTATTGCAGCATATTTAAAAACGGAAAAATACTATCCGAAAATCCCATAGCCATAGAATTTGAGATCAATAACACCCGATTTTTAGGAATTAACGGCGGACCTATGTATAAACCCACCGAAGCCGTTTCATTAATAGTGAATTGTAAAAACCAAAAAGAAATTGATTACTATTGGAATAGCTTAACCAAAGACGGCGGAGAAGAAAGTCAATGCGGTTGGTTAAAAGACAAATACGGTTTTTCATGGCAAATAGTGCCCTATAACATCAGTGAATTACTATTAGACCCGAAAGTTGCCGGCGAATTACTGAAAATGAAAAAAATCGAGATAAGCCTACTTAAAAAAAATATGCCATGAACATCGAAGAATTGCACGAATATTGTTTATCCATAAAGAAAGCAACAGAAGACATGCCCTTTGAAGATGCTCATCTTGTTTTCAGAGTATTGAACAAGTGGTTTGCCGTTACCGATTTAGACGAACCGGAATTAAAAATAGCATTAAAATGCGACCCGAACAAAGCCGTTGAATTACGCGAGCAATACCGTTGTGTAGAACCGGCATGGCATTTCAACAAAAAATATTGGAATACCATTACATTAAACCAAGATATGAATGATGAAACCGTAAAATTCTGGATTCAACATTCCGTTGAAGAAGTGATCAAAAAGTTGCCCAAAAAGATACGGAACGAATATCTTGAAAATGAATAACAGTACAAAATAAATAATACACATATAAAAAACATTGCCGTGAAAACAATTACAAACCATAAATAAAACAAAAATAAAATACGATTTCAAAATCGAAAATACAGTAAAAAAATTGAAACCCACACATAAACAATAACAAACAAATTATTTTCGAATGAAATACACCACAATCACGTTATGCATCATTTTGTCAAGTTTCAACCTTTGCGGACAAGAAAAAACCTTAAAACAACAAGCCTTGGAAGCATTCGAACAAGAACATTATGACGAAGCCATAACCTTATTGGAAAAAGCCGCAACACATACCACGCAAGATGCCGAAATATTTTATTATTTAGGTTGGTTTAACCATTATCGAGCCTACGACAGCCGTCCATTAAGCGGATACGACTTTTCATACTCCGAGCAAATTTTCAAGTACTTGGATAAAGCACTCGAACTCAAACCCGATTACGGAGACGCAAAATATTTTTACGGTGCACAATGTAGCGGAAACGCTTTTCTGGCAATGCAAAATTACGACATCGAAAAGCTGAAATACTTCTATAAACTAGCAAATGAAAAAGGAGCCTATCCCGATTGGCTAAAAGAATTTGGCAGAAACTTTCTCAACAGCTGCGACGAAAACGCCATCTTGTTTACAGGAGGAAATGCCGATTTTGACGTTTGTTCCTATTTGCAGTTGCACGAAAATGTACGAACCGATATAACCCTTATTCCGATTGCAAATATTGATCGTCCCTGGTATGTGCAATTCCTGAAAAAAGGGTTGAAAGGAGGCGTAAAAAATATCGAAATGAACCTCACCGACCAGCAAATTATGGATATTCATCCTTTTAAATGGGACACAACAGACGTTTATATTCGTATCTCGCCCGAAGACAGGAAAAAATACAGGTTGAACGACGATTACCAATTCAAATGGCAAGTGGAACCCGATTTGTTTTCCGAACGCATGCATTCAAAAACAGAAAGCGAAAAACTCAAAAAACGCACCTATCTTAGCCCGCAACGAGCCCTATTATTGCAAATCATAGAAGACAACTTTTCGCAACGCCCCGTTTATTTTTCCAACTTTTGTTCCCCTACTTTCTATGGCGGTTTAAACAACTATTTTCAAAACTGCGGATTGGTATCAAAATTGACCCCCGTTTTAACGAAAGACACGGAATTCGCTTTTCATTACAGTACAATCGAACAACTCTTTCAGAATAAAAATTTAAAAGACTTCAAAACACTGTCAAATAACAATATTCCGCGCATCTCCGGAGTTATTGCTTTTGGCTACTACAATGCATTAATCAATTTAATAGAACAATACCATAAAACAAATAACAAAGAAGGTAAAAATAAACTAAGACAAGTTTTTGAAAATCAAATAAAAATAAAATACGATTCTGAAATCGAAAACGAAATTGAAAACAAATTAAAAGAAACATGACCATTATTAAGACTAAATAAACATGAAAGAAAATAAATATGATGATTCCGCCTTTTTTGAACAATACAAAAACATGATTCGTTCACAAAAGGGATTGCAAGGAGCGGGCGAATGGCACGTATTACAAAAGATGCTCCCCGATCTGAATGAAAAAGAAATCCTCGACTTGGGATGCGGATTCGGTTGGCATTGTCGATATGCCATAGAAAAAGGTGCTAAATCCGTTATCGGAATCGATATTTCGGAAAAAATGCTTCAAAAAGCAAAAGAAATAAACGGTTCGGAGAAAATTCAATACCTCAATATGCCGGCAGAAGACGTTGATTACCCCGCCGAAAAATTCGATCTCGTATTAAGCTCACTAACCTTTCACTACATAGAATCGTTTGAAACCATTGCTCAAAATGCTTACAAATGGCTGAAACCGAACGGATATTTTGTATTTTCGGTAGAACATCCTATTTTTACGGCATACGGAAATCAGGATTGGATTTACGGCAATAACAATGAAAAATTGCACTGGCCTGTAGACCGTTATTTTATCGAAGGCAAACGCGAAGCTCGTTTTTTAGGAGAAAACGTTGTCAAATATCATAAAACCGTAACCACCTATATAAACGGGCTTCTCAAACAAGGTTTTACTATTAAAGAAGTGATAGAACCGGAACCCGACGCACAGATGCTGAAAGAATATAGCGAAATGAAAGAAGAATTGCGTCGCCCCATGATATTATTGATTGCCGCACAAAAATGAATGATTACACAAAAACAAAAAGAATTGTTCGTGCAAGCTGAAGTGGACAAACACACCCTGTTTTTAGATAAAAGCGGCAACAGTGCAGTATCTTCGGCAGCCCGTCTGATAAAAATCGGGCTGACTATGCTGTATCGGAAAAATAGAGAAATACGGAGTTATCGGGAACGAAAAACAAATTATGAACCGTCATATCCAAATTCCGAAAATAATCCGAAAATTTCTGTAAAACACATATCGCAAAATCATATTAAAATACAATGGAAATAGTTATCATTCTTATTCTTATATTGTTGAACGGGCTTTTCGCCATGAGCGAAGTAGCATTAATAAGTGCCCGAAAATCAAACCTTGCCATGGATGCAAAAAAAGGCAGCATCCATGCAAAAACAGCCTTGAAACTTATCGAACAGCCCGACCGTTTTCTTTCCACAGTTCAGATTGGAATTACGCTGATCGGTATTCTTACCGGTCTTTATTCGGGGGCAACCATTGCAGACGATTTTTCCGCAGTACTTGAAAAATGGGGAATGAGTCCTTTTTATGCACATCCCGTAGCACAAACAATAATTGTGCTTTTAGTCACTTTCGTGTCCATTGTATTTGGCGAATTGGTTCCCAAAAGAATTGGAATGAGTGCCGCCGAAAAAATAGGAAAAACCGTTTCTAGCCCCATGTTTTTTCTCTCATCAATAGCAGCTCCGTTTGTATGGATACTTTCCAAGACGACAAGCACCATCATAAGAATTTTGGGATTGAAAAACAAAGATTCCAAGATTACGGAAGAAGAAATCAAGTCGATGATAGCCGAAGGGACAAAAGACGGCGAAGTGCAGGAAATGGAACAAGACATTGTAGAGAGGGTATTCTCGTTGGGCGACAGAAAAATCGAATCCATCATGACCATTCGTAATGATATTGTATGGATCGATCAAAAATTAACCAACGAAGAAATTTTCAAGATTATACAGAATAACCTGTACGATGTGTATCCGGTTGGAAACGGAAGTCTGGACAAAATTACGGGAGTTGTGTTTCTCAAAGACCTTTTTGGAAAATTACAGGATGCTCAATTCAAAATCTCTGATGAGATACGCCCTGCGCAATATTTTCATGAAAATATGGACGTATATAAGGTACTTCAACAGATGAGAGAACATCAACTGAAATACGGGCTTATCTGCGACGAGTTTGGAGTGTTTCAAGGAATGGTAACACATAAAGATATGCTTGAAGGGCTTATCGGTTCCATCATAGATCAGGAAGACGAGCCGGATATTATCGTGCGTCAAGATGGAGAAAGCTGGTTTGTGGACGGACAAACTTCGTTCTACGATTTCCTTTCCCATTTCGAAATGGAGGATCTTTATAATGAATGCGGTTTCAATACTGTTGGCGGGCTTATCTTGGAATTACTCGAACACATACCTCGCTCCGGCGAAAAAATAATCTGGAATTGTTTCGTTTTTGAAATCGTTGACATGGACGGAGCCCGTATTGATAAAATATTGGTAATTCAGAACCGTACACAACAGGTCTCCGAATTTTAAGGTGTATATATTCAAAATAGAGAACGGTATCTTTGTAAAACAGGTAACATTTCTGATTTTCAGTATTTATTCATATTCCAAATTACTGTATTTTTCGGTAATGCGAAATCCCATATCCGGATAGTTGTACAAAGGAAAACGTTTTTCCGTTTTACCTTCCGTATAATGCCATATACCGGCATATTCTTCGAGATTTTCGCCCATGGATTGCAATTGCAGCATATATTGCAAAACCGATTTATTCTCTTCAATATGAATGTTTCCCATTTTGTGAATAAGAGGGCTGTGTTGTCTGGTTTCGTCGTGCCGAAACTGCAAAATACGTTTTCCTTCATTTGTAATTCCGATCATATTGAAAGTCATACTTTTCCCTATTCCCGGAATATTAAGCAGATTGCGGTCGGTTGCTACAAACGGGATATGGTATGTTGTACAAAAATTTCGAACAGCTTTTGCCCTATCGGAATGTTCCTTCAACAGTTTCAAAAATTCCTTTTCTGCTTCCCCATCCAAACGACCTATTATTTTTTCTTCGGCTTGTTCTTGCAGTGAACGGCTATTCGGAGTAAATACCGCAAAATTCTCATCAAATCCTTTAACAGAAAACGTATAATAGCAGATAATGCCCAATTCGTTTAACACCTTACGCAGTTTCGCGGTATGCCCGCGACGTGAAGCTGCCACATTATATACCAACTGATTGCTGAGTGTCCATCCCGTATCCAATATTTTCCGGACAGCTACTCGCACCTCATCCGTTACCTCCAAAGGGGATTGAAAATGAGTTTGTATCACAAATTGCTTTACCCCTATTTTAGATGCTTTTTCTTTAAAATCTCGCAAAATATCCGACAATTCATTGTCAATACGCATAGGAAGATACACCGGTAGGCGCGTTCCAAGGCGTACCCTTTGCAGTTCGGCATATTTTTCCCCGTCATTACGTTTCTGATTCGCATCTCGTTTACGCAAAGCCATTTTATAAACAGCATCAAGTATATTTCGTAATGTTTTGTTTCGGCTCATCAAAGCATCGCCGCCCGTAATCAAAATGTCTCTCAGCTGTGTATCATTTTCAAAATAGTTCATCAAAACGCCCAATCGTTTAGCCCAATTTTCCTTAGGAACCAACTCTTTAAAATCGAAATTCAACCGTTTGCTCTGAAAATCATACATTCTTTGACAAGACGCGCACAATCCGCCGCAAGCTCTACCCATCGTGTCGGGAATCAGAATGGCAACTTCCGGGTAACGGCGATGAATATTATGTCCCGAAGGCACTAACCACCCCGCAGCATTGGGTTTTCCTGCTTGCACAACATCTTCTTTTTCCCATGCGCGGATATTTCCAAAAGTATTCACCAATTGCGGCGAATACAAAATATAGCTTCGTATGGCAGCATCGTCGTAACCCGTCTTTGTGGTATTGAGCAACGACAAGTAGTACGGGGTTACAAAAATCGGCATCCCTTTTTTTCGAGCCGTAACATAGAGTTGCAAAACATCTTCCGGTAAAGAATGACCCAACATTCTATTCAATTCCCCGGGTGTCTTTACAGCCATAGTCAATTGAAAACGGATTTCGTTCCACCATCGACGTACCGATTCCTCTTTTTCTTCTTCGGTACTTCCCTCGGGAAAAACATAATAATTTCCTTGTGGATGACGGTTTTCTACTTTTCTTACCAACAAAGAGATTATCCGTTCTTTATTCCGCTGTCTTATTTCCTCTACCTCCGGATCCGTTCCCGTTGGCCAACGCTTCATCCAACACAAGACTTCCTTTTTGCAAGGTTTGTGATCGGATTGTTGATAAAGCGCCAGAAATTGATGATACAAATCGAACCACAAATCTACCGTGCCTTCCTCATAACCGGATCTGTTTGTCAGAAATTTCCATAAAAGAGAAATAGCTTCACTTTTAATCGCTTCTCCTTTGGAAAATTCAAAAAGATTCTTTCCGTCATTTTCGATTAAAGTCAATATATTTTTAACCGCTGCAGAATGGAGTTCATTATTCCGTGTCAGATATTCGCTTAACTTCTGTTTAAAAACAATCTCGTTTACACTCTCTTCGGCAAGGGTATAAACAGAAAATAGTTGAGATACGAATAATTTTCTTATGCGATGTGGGGATAGTTCATGTTGCTCCATAATAGGGTTGTGATTTTGAAAGTAATAAAACAGCGTATATTTTTTCAACGTCGTATAAGGTGTTTTGTTGTGTTATGTATCAATATTTAAAATTGTTGCAGAATCTACAAATATAATATTCTGCAATATACAGAAGATGATGTATAATTACAAAATCAAAACAGAAATACTGTAAAACAGAATATTTCCAAATTAGTAACTGAAAAAACGTACTGTTTATTCCCGTTAAAATGACACACCTCACTTGACGTATAGTAACGAATTTTACTATAAAATTAAAAAAAAGACCTGCGACTGCAAGCAGCCATACATTTGAAACAAAAATAACATTGATCCTAATAAAAATAATGTAAACTGCGACTGCAAGCAGCCATACATTTGAAACCGGTAAACAAAACTTCTATCTCCGTATATATCAAGAAATAATGTAAATTTGCAAAACGAAATAAAAGCAGTAGCATTGAATGTGGAGATGCACGATTTTGTGTCGTCCAACAGAAAGAGAAAAACAAATGCCACACCGGTATTACAAACGAATAACTGGGATAAAATATAAAATAAAGCATTATGGCGAAAATAACAGTACAACAAACAGAAGTAACCATCATTCAAATAAATGAAAGCGACTATATTTCATTAACCGATATGGCTCATAGCCAGTTGGAAGAACACATTATTTTCAAATGGTTGAGTGCCAAAAGCACTATCGAATATATTGGAGAATGGGAGTCGCTATATAACCCCAATTTTAATTGTACCGAATTCGGTACAATTAAAAATAGTGCAGGAAGTAATAATTTTGTGCTTTCTACAAAACAGTGGGTTGAACGAACAGGTGCGATGGGCATAATTGCAAAAGCCGGACGTTACGGTGGTACGTATGCCCATAAAGATATTGCTTTTCACTTTGGCATGTGGATAAGTCCACGTTTCCAATTGCTTTTAATTAAAGAATTTCAACGTCTCAAGGAAGAAGAACAAAAACAACTCGGTTGGAGTGCCAAACGCGAATTGGCAAAAATCAATTACCATATTCATACCGATGCCATTAAACAAAATTTGATTCCTACCGAATTAACCAAAGAGCAGACAACCATTATTTATGTCAGCGAAGCCGATGTGTTGAACATGGCGCTATTTGGCGTAACCGCAAAACAGTGGCGGGAAGCCAACACCGACCTCAAAGGCAATATTCGCGATTATGCCACCATTAATCAATTGATTTGCTTATCGAACATGGAAAATATCAATGCCGTACTGATCAATAAAGGGATTGCCCAAAAACAACGGCTTATAGAACTTAACCAAATCGCCATTCGACAAATGCTTATTTTAGAAGATGTTGAAACCCGGAAGTTGTTGAAGTAGAACTCTTCTTTCGGTTGCGAAGCGGTCGGATATTTGTAACGGATAAAAACTTCTATCTCCTTATATATCAAAAAATAATGTAAATTTGCAAAACGAAATAAAAGCAGTTGTATTGAATGTGGAGATGCACGGTTTTGTGTCGCCCAACAGAAAGAGAAAAACAAATGCCACGCCGGTATTACAAACGAATAACTGGGATAAAATATAAAATGCATTATGGCGAAAATAACAGTGAAAAACACCGATATTATTTTTTATAAAAAAGAACAGGAAGATTATATTTCGTTGACAGATATTGCCAAAATCCGCGACAAAGAAAATCCTTCACAAATAATAAGTTTGTGGTTACGGACTTATACCACAATAGAATATATTGGTTTGTGGGAACAGTTGAACAATCCGAATTTTAACCCCCACATTTATGAGGGGTTTAAAAACGAATCTGCAAAGCCACATTTTTGGATGTCGCCTCAAAAATGGATTTCCGAAACAAATGCGATAGGAATGATTTCAAAATCGGGACGTTATGGAGGTGGAACTTTTGCACATTCAGATATTGCATTCAAATTTGCAGCGTGGATTTCAGCAGAATTTGAGTTGTATCTCGTAACCGAATTTAAACGACTAAAAATAGAAGAACAAAAACAACTCGGCTGGAGTGCCAAACGCGAATTGGCAAAAATCAATTACCATATTCATACCGATGCCATTAAACAAAATTTGATTCCTGCCGAATTAACCAAAGAGCAGACAACCATTATTTATGCCAGCGAAGCCGATGTGTTGAACATGGCGTTATTTGGCCTAACCGCAAAACAGTGGCGGGAAGCCAACCCCGACCTCAAAGGCAATATTCGCGATTATGCCACCATCAATCAATTGATTTGCTTATCGAACATGGAAAATATCAACGCCGTATTGATCAATAAAGGCGTTTCCCAAAAAGAACGACTTATAGAGCTTAATCAAATCGCCATTCGGCAAATGCTTATTTTAGAAGATGTTGAAAGCCAAAAGTTGTTGAAGTAGAACTCTTCTTTCGGTTGCGAAGCGGTCGTATATTGGTAACGGATAAAAACCTCTATGTCCGTATATATCAAGAAATAATGTAAATTTGCAAAACGAAATAAAAGCAGTTGTATTGAATGTGGAGATGCACGGTTTTGTGTCGTCCAACAGAAAGAGAAAAACAAATGCCAAGCCAGTATTACAAACGAATAACTGGGATAAAATATAAAATAAAGCATTATGGCGAAACATCAAAAAGTGGAAATAGAGGGTATAGAAGTAATTTTTATTCAAAAGGAAAAAGAAGATTATATTTCTCTCACCGATATGGCAAGACACAAAAATGCCGAAGCAACGGGTGTAGTTATTTCGCATTGGTTGAGTACAAGATATACGGTTGAGTTTATGGGATTATGGGAAACTGTGAATAATCCGCTTTTTAATATTACGGAATTCCGTAACATTAAAAACGCATCCGGATCAAATGGTTTTGTACTTACCTCGAAACAGTGGATAGAACGGACAAATGCAATCGGTATTGTTGCAAAAACGGGTAGATATGGTGGAGGAACATTCGCACACAAAGATATTGCTTTTGAGTTCGCTTCGTGGCTTTCTCCTCAATTCAAATTTTATTTAATTAAAGAATTTCAACGTCTCAAGGAAGAAGAACAGAAACAACTCGGTTGGAGCGCCAAACGCGAATTGGCAAAAATCAATTACCATATTCATACCGATGCCATTAAACAAAATTTGATTCCTGCCGAATTAACCAAAGAGCAGACAACCATTATTTATGCCAGCGAAGCCGATGTGTTGAACATGGCGTTATTTGGCCTAACCGCAAAACAGTGGCGGGAAACCAACCCCGACCTCAAAGGCAATATTCGCGATTATGCCATCATTAATCAATTGATTTGCTTATCGAACATGGAAAATATCAACGCCGTACTGATCAATAAAGGCGTTGCCCAAAAAGAACGACTTATAGAACTTAACCAAATCGCCATTCGACAAATGCTTATTTTAGAAGATGTTGAAAGCCGAAAGTTGTTGAAATAGAACTCTTCTTTCGATTGCGAAGCAGTCGTATATTTGTAACGGATAAAAACCTCTATCTCCTTATATATCAAAAAATAATGTAAATTTGCAAAACGAAATAAAAACAGTTGCATTGAATGTAGAGATGCACGGTTTTGTGTCGCCCAACAGAAAGAGAAAAACAAATGCCACGCCGGTATTACAAACGAATAACTGAGATAAAATACAAAATAAAGCATTATGGCGAAAATGAATGTAAAACAAACCGATATAACGATTATCAAAATAGATAATGTGGATTATATCTCGCTAACTGATATTGCAAAACATAAATCAGATGATCCAGCCGCTGTAATTGCTAATTGGTTGCGGAATCGAAATACGATTGAATTTCTTGGAATTTGGGAAATACTATACAATATCCATTTTAAACCCCTCGAATTCGAGGGGTTTAAGAAAGAAGCAGGTTTGAATGCTTTTACGCTTTCTCCTCACAAATGGATAGAAAGAACAAATGCAATTGGTATTATCTCAAAATCGGGAAGATATGGAGGGACTTTTGCTCATAGAGATATTGCTTTCAAATTTGCGAGTTGGATTTCGGTAGAGTTTGAGATCTATATGGTGAAAGAATTTCAACGTCTCAAGGAAGAAGAACAAAAACAACTCGGTTGGAGTGCCAAACGCGAATTGGCAAAAATCAATTACCATATTCATACCGATGCCATTAAACAAAATTTGATTCCTGCCGAATTAACCAAAGAGCAGACAACCATTATTTATGCCAGCGAAGCCGATGTGTTGAACATGGCGTTATTTGGCCTAACCGCAAAACAGTGGCGGGAAGCCAACCCCGACCTCAAAGGCAATATTCGCGATTATGCCACCATCAATCAATTGATTTGCTTATCGAACATGGAAAATATCAACGCCGTATTGATCAATAAAGGCGTTGCCCAAAAACAACGACTTCTAGAACTTAACCAAATCGCCATTCGGCAAATGCTTATTTTAGAAGATGTTGAAAGCCGAAAGTTGTTAAACTAGAAATCACCTTCCGACAGTGAAGTAGCCACATGCATGTAATGGATAAATCGAAAACTTCTATTTCTATATATATCAAAAAAATAATGTAAATTTGCAAAACGAAATTGGAGTAATTTAGAATATTTATAATAGTACATTTCTCCGAATTAAACAAAACACCATAGAAGTCTGAAACAAAAGGTTGCGGGAAGAGACAAGAAATGGGAAAAAAATAACAAATAAAAGTAAACAATAATACGATGAATAAAGATTTTACATTATTAGGTATTGAGTGACAAAATATTTTGAATAACAAGAATGCTATTTAATGAACGGTATTGCCATGATTACGGAATTTTATCAGGTAGGCTAAACACCATTGATTGTTATTTAGAAGTACAAAAAATAAAACTTACAGATAGTATTTGTAAAACTATTGGCAAGAAGATAAAATAGGAATAAAGAAAATTATGGTAGCACACGATCCAGTAAAACATATTAAATTCTTACGGCAAGCATTATCGCAAGATAAAAAACCATTAGGTTTTTTCTTGTCAGCTGGTTGCCCTTTAGCCGTTGGGATGCCAGATAAAGATTGGCCGCTTATTCCTGATGTTGCTCGTTTGACTTCTTTTGTGCGAGATGAACTAAAATCAAAAACTGAAGATAAAAACACTTTTGACAAACTAATTGATGAAGTTGACTTGTCACTTAGAGATACAAATAATATTGAAGATATTTTGAGTTTTGTTCGTGGTTTAAAGGAAGTATCAATTGGCAATAGAGTAAGAGGATTTACAAAAGAGGAACTTGAAGCATTAGAAAAAGATATTTGTAGTAAAATTGTTTCAAAATTGGATGTTTCACTACCTGGAAAAAATACTCCATATCATAAATTAGCTCATTGGATTTCTATTGATAGAGAAAAACCGATTGATGTTTTTACGACTAATTATGACCTATTGCTTGAAGAAGCATTTGAAGATTTATCACTTCCATATTTCGATGGCTTTGTTGGCTCAAGACAATCTTTTTTTGACTTAAGGTCAGTAGAAGATAATTTGATACCTAAACATTGGACAAGATTATGGAAAGTTCATGGTTCAATAAATTGGTTTCAGAAAGAAACAAAAGAAGTTTTTCGCTCAAGTAAAACCAGATAAAGATTCATCCGACCCACACGCAAAAACTGACTTAGT
>CAYYUE010000041.1:0-14231 GCA_964474745.1 uncultured Bacteroidaceae bacterium
TAAATTATATAAGCAAAGAATGAAAATGTAATTTAAAGCAATGTGTTTAAATTATATTAAAACATGAGCATGAAGAAAATTTAATTGATGTTGGAATGAAAAATAATTTCAGAATGGATTTCATGATTTCGATTAAATTAAACGAAGATAAATAACATAGAAAATGAAACATATTTATAAGATAGTAATTGTATTTTTTATAATGCATACTTTTTCAGGCGAAAATATTTATGCTCAAAATGATACAATTAGGACATTTATAAAATCTAATATTAAATTCTTCGCTGGAATTGGAGGAGGAGCGGGCTTGTTTAATGGAAAAGACATGGTAGGCTCTGGTATTTCCGATCGGACTGCATTTGATATAGAAGCATATATTGGAGTATGGATCTCCTCTGAGATAGGTTTTCGGATTCAAAGATCAGGAGTTATTCAAAAAATAAAAGATGGATCAAGTTTGTATGTAAATACACATGGAGATCTATTATGGAATGCATCTAATTCCATTGCCGGATATAATCCGGACAGAATTTGGGATGCGATACCTTATGTAGGTTGTGGATGGATTATGCTGGAGGGACAATCTGATAAATGCTTACCTATAGTTGGACTTGTTAATAATTTTCACATAGCGAAAAATGTAGATGCTGTTTTCGAATTGAAACATACATTCAACCTTATAGGAAGTAATAAAGAATCTGTTACAACTGTTTCTTTGGGAATTACCTATACTATGGGTGAAGACAAATATAAGAACGATTATCCTCAGAAAGAGAGAAGAACCGAGATAAAAGAAGTTATAGAAAAAATCGATACAGTTTTTATTGTGCGGGAGATAGAGGTACCGGTAGTAAAAAATGTAACAGAAACCAATTATGAAAACATTGATAAAGAAAAATTGATACAACAGTTCCACAGGCTGGATAGCTTACTCCAAGAAAATGTTCGAAAAATTAATGATTTGAAAACAGAATTGGTCATATTAAGACTAGACGCGGATTTGAAAGAAGATTCAATGGATTATGGGAATATGATAGGGGCAGTAGGTAAAATTTATGATGAAAATAATAACCTGGCAAAGGAATTAAGAAAAGAATTGGAAAATATAAAAAAACAAGACCTTACAAAGAATTGGATGTATTATGTTTTAGCGATTAAATATCTGGATAGCATGATCGTCGAAAATCATAAAAGTATAGTAGCAATAAAGAATACGATAAGACAAATTAGGCATATGGGTTCGTTGAAAAACAAAGAAGAACAGGCCGCTATGTTTTTTACGATAAATAGTGCGGAATTATCTAAAGATGCAATTGCAATTATTGATCAATATGTAAAAAGTGTAATACTAAAAAAGCCCGGAAACGTATATACTATATATGGATATGCAGATGTTGAAACAGGAACGAGTTCGATTAACTTGAAAATCAGTAAAGAAAGAGTTGATGTGGTGTATGATTTATTAGTAAATAAATATAAAATTAATCCGAATCGTTTGGTTAAAAAACCGTTGGGAGATACGAAAGCTCGCTTTACTTCTCCTGAATTAAATAGATGTGTAATTATAGAATAGGTGTAAATATCTATAACGTATTTGGTAATGGATTAAAAAAAAGAAAATGAAGAATATTATTTTATACATAGGACTGTTGTTGATTAGCTTTATGGCGAAAGCTCAAGTAGGAGTGGACAATATCTTTGTTTTAAACAATTATACCTACAAGGTTACTCAACCTTTATCCGGTCAGGGTAGTTCCGGAGCTGTTATGCTTATACAGATAGACCGTTCATCGGTTATACAAAAAATTCCCACCCGTGTTTACCATGAAGGAATTCCCTATAATGTAACAGCTATTGCAGATTCTGTTTTTTATAACGACACATTATTGCATACTATTTTTATTCCTACATCTGTAGATTCTATAGGTGATTATGCATTTGCCTGCAATCTTCGCGCTGTATATATAGAAAAAACAACGCCCCCTCTTACAAAAAGTAATTCATTCTGTGCACATACAGATTCATTATATGTAACTAGGGGAAACCTCGGTTCATATGCACCATGGAATACAATATTTTCGCATATAAATACGGTTGCGATAAAAGACACTTCTATAAAAAGTTGCGGTACTTCAATAACATGGCTGGATGGGAATGTGTATGGAAAATTGGGAAAACCCTGTATGGATAGTATTGTATTGCATCGATACACCGTGGATAGTATGATTATAGCCAACATATCTGTAGGTTATCCGACAAGAAAAATAGATACCGTTTCTATTACTTCATGCTCTTCTTATACTTATACAAAAGGTACAGGACGGGTTGTTACATTTAAAAGACCACAGGGATCATCTCTTTCACGATATAAAGTTGCGCCTTTTAGAGACACCATTCAAAATTATATGGGATGTGATTCCATATTTTGGGTTCAAATTTGGTTAATTAGACCTGTTTCAATTGAACTTGAAGCGGCAGGATGTGAGAATTTGAAAGATCCGTGTTACAGTAATCTTTCTGTTAATAATGCTTTTGTTGAAGTCGATGACCATTGGAATGAAAGTAAGGCTGACTCTTATTATTATACCAATGATCTGTATCAAAATATTTTTAATGTAAATTATAATCAATCGTCTACTGCGCAAGATGCTTTTTATAACTCAAGTGTGAGTAAATGTATTCTCCTTGTTAGAAATCTATTTATATATCATCCCAACACATACTATTTGTATGATACCCTATGTGCAGGGAAAACGAAACGTTATACATTTCAAGATCCAATAAATTCACAAAATGATGACTCTACAAATGATGTACAGTATGATTTTAGCGCACTTTACACAAAAAATGGATATACTTATGATACAACGCTTGTTCTTCCTGGATATATAGGTGAAGATGGAGCCGAAAGTAGATGCGACAGTACTGTTTATATGAAAATTTATGTACTGCCGGGTGTATTGGATACCATAGATACTACTATTTGCCAAGGAACATTGTTGTCATTACATAATTTAGGGATTTCATTTGTACCCACAAAGGATACGACGATACGATGTGAGCATGGTATTTACGGATGTGACACTCTGACAACCTTGTATGTCAGGATAGAAGATTCTATTCACATGCAATTCATAAGAGGATCGAAAGATACGATCATGTGTATGGGAAATCGTTTAGATAGTCTATTTATAAAATATACTTCAGGGTATCCTATATGGATTGAAGGATTGGATGCATCGGGATTAAGCTACGAGCCATTCAATGATTCAGTGTATGTAATTAGTGGGTACCCTTTGCAAGGGCATCATTCCTATCGTGTTATTCAAGACTATCCCTGCGGGTTGGATACTCTTGAAGGAGTATTTGTAGTAAGAGATTCTATTGAAATAGCGGGAGACCCACAAAATACTAAGTTTTGTTATGGGGATGCTATTGATGTAAAAATAATCATAACCGATATACATCAACATTTGGATGGAATAACCAAAAGTGCCGGATCCGATGCTATACAGTATATAATTGATCAGGATACCATACATTTTAGAAATGCATATTTTTGGACAGGTACAACGCAATTTATGATTGGCTTGCTAGATTCTTGTAATAATTATAAAACACTTCCTGTAACCATTGTTGTTATGCCCGAACCAAAAATTACAATCGATCAAAATGATCTTTATCAAAGTATGTGTCAAGGGATGCCTATCGACTCTATTGTTATGATACATAATGACAATGCAACGGTTCGTACGATTAATTTACCTTCAGAATTGAATGCCTCTCATATCAATGATACCACATTTGTTATCGAAGGGCAATTGCAAACAGCTGGAACTTATCATTATTCTATTGTTATTACAGATAACAACGAGGGATGCCAGAAGCAAATAGATGACTCCATATATTTACGTAGTGTGGTACAGGAATCAGTTGCCCTGAATATATGCCAGAGAGAATTGCCTTATATATGGAACGATAGTGTATTTACCGAAGCAGGTATAAAGCAAACGGTTTTAACTTCAACTTCTTTTGGATGTGATAGTACGGTAATAATGCAATTGTTTGTGAATCCCACACAAACAATGACTGTATATGATACCGTATGTGAAAATAGTATGGTTCAAACGGCAATGCACCTGTTCTCAGCAGTTAACGACACTATTGTTTATGATTCTTTGATTAGTGTGAATACCGGATGCGATAGTATCATTACCACGAATATTAAGGTGAATCCGATACAACGAACATTTCTTAATTATAAAATCTGTAGGGGGGCACCTTTAACCCAAGACGATATTTTCACGACCTTTGATTCGGATACAACTCTAGTCGACTCTCTGGTAAGCATTACGGGATGTGATAGTATTGTTACGACGACAGTAAGCATTCTTCAGGAATATGCTGTCACAGAAGTCAGAAACTTGTGTGAAACAGAGTTTAAACAGGTATATGCGAGCGAGTATCATTGGAATGATAGTATTTTTTATGGGTCAGGTACTCTGACAACGCCACTACAATCTTCTCTGGGGTGTGATAGTCTGGTAACGATGGTTTTACAGATTATTCCTGAGGATACGACGTTTTTATATGATACAACATGCAGGACGACATTACTTTATTCATCCCCAACACATTTGAATTATGTTGATTTAAATGTGGATACTGTCGGATTGATAACTATTGACAGATCGTATACTTCAAGATATGGATGTGATAGCGTTGTACGGTTTTTGTTGTATATACAACCTCAAATAGATGGACCTCACATACATTTGAATATTTGTTCCGACGATCTGCCTTATAATTACAATGGAACATGGATAACAGAAAGCGTGTCAGACACATTACACTACAGTAGTCAAAATTATTGTGATAGTGTTGTCTATTTGAATGCAATTGTTCGAGAGGCTCTTTTAGATACTACTATATACGCCTGCGACTCTTACCTTTCTCCAAATGGGAAACTCTATAATTCCGATACTATTTTTAACTTGATCTACGCAGGAGGGTCTGCATATGGATGCGATAGCGTAATTACAGTATATCTTGTCATTCGCGAATCCCAAAGAACGACGCTCACAGATTCTATATGCCAAGGTCAAACTTATCTTAAATATGGTTTTTATGTAAAACCTGAAGAAACTGATACGGCAAAATATATTACTAAAATATTGAATTTAAATACAGTTGAAGGGTGCGATAGTACTGTTGTGTTACATTTGTTTGTTCGAACAAACTATTATGTTATAAAGGAAATTGGCTATGAGCTTCCTTTTGAATGGATTATCAATGGAGATACAGTCGGATCTTATTATGCTGATACGGTAGTATGGTATCATGATACCACGGCAGCGGCTTATCCATGTGATGAAATTGTATATGAACTTAATTTTGAAGTATTTAATGGACTTGGAGCGGTTGTTGAACATGTGTATGTGGACACCTGTAAGGCATATACATGGATTAATGGAGAAACGTATTACCAAAGTACCGATGTTTTGCGTGAATGTGGATTGACATCGAACGGCCTATATGATAGTATTCAAATTCTGCATTTAACCATAACCTCCATAACAAAAACTATATATTTGTTACCTCCCACAATTTATAATGGGATAGAGTATCGCTCAGATACTATTTTATGGACTCCGGCTACGAATCCAGAAGATTGTGACACCCTATATATAATAAAGATATTTCAAGAATCTATATTGGTAAATAAAAAGAATTGGTTGTTGCTTATCGATCATAATAAGTTGAATGACAGAATTTATGTCCCATATTCCGAATGTTGCTCCCAATATAAATGGTATGAATCCGGTAATCCCATTGAAAATAAATTTCAAGGAAAAGATTATTATACATACGATTCAATTCCACTGACTCCAGGAGCTTGTTATTACGTAATTATTACATTGAATGACGGAGCATCATTGGTAAAATCGGAATCTGTATGCATTCCTGTTCGTAAAAATGAAGCAGTTGAAAAATTGATAGTATACCCCAATCCGGTATTGTCTCATGATAAAATAACGGTGCGGACAACTTTTTCTGAAGAACAGCTGAAAGAAGCTGAATTGTTTATCTATAATTCGAGAGGAGAAATCGTTATGCAACAACCTATGGAACAACCTGAAATAGAATGCAGAATATACGATTTTTCAGGAACATATATACTACATTTAAGAATGAAAAACGGGAATGATATAACAACAAAGGTTATTGTAAAATAAAAATGCATATGAGATCTCTATCAAAAATACTAACAATTTTATTGTGTTTATTGCTGAACAAAGTAAGTGCAGTCACTGTAGAAAGTTCGGTTAACGAATGCAAAGACCTTATGGCAGACTCTTTCGAGATAGAACCTTCTTCAAAAAAACAATCGACGCAATATACAATAGAAGTTCACGACGGATTTGGTGGAATATTATTTAAAGACTATAATGCAAATTTTCAATTTGGATATACTACATACCTAGGGGGTACGTATGCACATTTTTTTGGTGATTTGGGATTTAGAGTAGGCTTAGGAGTCACGTGGTCCAGTACGACATACAGATTTGAAAATTATATAGATTATTTTTATACGAAGGATTGGTATGATGTAAAAATGAAGTATGATTATAAACTGAAGGAATTAAAAGAAACCTATACCATGTTTCAACTTGAAATACCGATTCAATTCGCACTTAAAAAAGAGAATTGGTATGTAAATATAGGCCCGAAAGTTGTAATTCCTCTTTCGTTAGAGGCCCGATCTTCATATAAAGAATTATCCGTTTGGGCAACATATCCTAATGATTATGGATTGGACGATCCTATTTACCAAGCAATGGTTATTGCTAGCGGTAATCATAAAACATTGTCAAAATCATATGATTTATTTGATCGTGCAAAGATATGGATTATGGGGTCAATAGATTTTTTTTATACACTTCCAACCTCCAATTCGAGTACTTTGGGGATAGGCTTGTATGCTGATTATGTATTCAACTACCAAAATATTAGTGGCGATAATCAATCGTTAATAGAGGTATCTTATGATGTGCCGGAAGATATGCCTCCTGCGCGATTAATCCAACATAGTCTTTTTTCGGTGAATCCGTCAAGTAGTAATGCGAATCATAAAATAGAAAAATATGGTTTTTTTAGTATTGGAATTAAATTGATCTACTCGTTCACCCAAAAAAAATCCATATTTTAATCTAAAGAAAAATAGTCATACTCCTAAATGTATTTTATTATATGCAGGATTATTAAAACTATTCTTAAGTTTTTTGCAAATAAAAAGGATATAGTTGAGAGTAACCGATTTTCCTCAATCCTTTTTGATTTTTACAACAAATGATTCCTCTTGGATAATAGGTACTGTTTTTCAGATTTTTGTAAATAAAAAAGAGTTCACGGATGAGGAGCTATTTTTCGATAGTTGCATCTTTTAGACTGTTAAAATGATGATTCTTTTGTAAATTGAAAAGCGCTGAGTGGTACCATACAGATATTGGGTAAACTTTATTCATTATTCCGAAAAATATGATACTGTGGTTTTTGTGGTTGCATTTGTTGCTTCTGTTTCTTTAGATGTAGGCTTGTGGTTATCTTATAATATAGTATTTATCGTCATTAAAAAAATCGGCCGGAATTTATCCGGCCGATTTTTTTAATGACATGTAGCATGCACTAGGCTATGCCTTCTTTTCATAAAAGAAAAACATAGGTAGGATTCTATTTGAAATAGATAACGCCCGATTCGAAAATTTGTTGATCTTGATTCCCATAAATATTCAAAGCAACCGCTTTGCCGATACGTTCGCTATGCGCCATTTTACCCAAAATACGCCCATCCGGGCTTGTAATTCCTTCAATGGCCATATAGGAACCATTCATATTGAAATCCTCATTCATGGTTGGATTTCCATCCAAATCTACGTATTGAGTAGCCACTTGTCCGTTTGCAAATAACTGTTGCAACCATGCTTCCGTAGCAACAAAACGGCCTTCACCGTGTGAAACAGGAACTGTATATACTTCCCCTAGTTTGGCTTTCTGCAACCAGGGTGATTTGTTGGAAACCACTTTTGTGTGTGCCATCTTAGATTGATGACGACCTAGAGTATTCATGGTCAGTGTCGGCGAATCTGAAGTTTGAGGAAAAATATCGCCATGAGGAAGCAATCCTAATTTTACAAGAGCTTGAAAGCCGTTACAAATCCCAAGCATAAGGCCGTCACGTTGGTTCAGTAACGCCATGATTTCTTCCGAAATTTTGGGATTACGGAATACGGAGGTAATAAATTTACCCGAACCGTCGGGTTCGTCCCCTGCCGAAAAACCTCCCGGAAGCATCACAATCTGGGCGTTTCTAATGGCTGTTGTAAATGCCGATACCGATTCACGAATATCTCTTGCATGTTGATTTTTGAATACGATGGTTTCTACTTCGGCACCCGCACGTTCGAAAGCTTTTGCCGAATCGTATTCGCAATTCGTTCCGGGAAATACAGGTATGAACACTTTAGGCACTGCAACTTTATGCTTGCAAATATATATATCTTTTGTAGTATAAAGCTCTCCATGTGTAGGCTCCTGTTTTTGGTGGGTAGAAGTAGGAAATACATTTTCCAGTGGTTGTACCCATGCCTCTAACGCCTCGTCGATAGAAAGGATTGTATCTTTATACACAAAGTTTTTTTCATGATTTATAAATCCTATTACCTTTGTCTCCATACCATCCAACGATGCGATGTCTTCCTGCGCTACTTCTATAATAATAGCACCATAATCTTTTGTATAAAGTTCTCTTTCCGTAATGCTATTGTCAATAGTTACCCCCAACTTATTTCCAAATGCCATTTTACTTATAGCTTCTATCAACCCGCCGAATCCCACAGCGTAGGCCGATGCTATTTTTTTGTTTACGATGGCACGGTGTAAAGCTGCATATTGTTCTATTATCTTTGTGTAAACGGGAATGTCATATTCGTTTTTGGCGATATCCAGTTTGAGTAGTATATGGCCGGCTTTTTTCAGCTCCGGAGTTACGACCTGAGTATAATGGGAAATATTGACAGCGAACGAAACCAAGGTCGGAGGAACATCAATATCGTTGAAAGAACCAGACATACTGTCTTTCCCTCCGATGGAAGGCAGTTCCAATCCCATTTGCACATCATAAGCTCCTAATAAAGCACTCAAAGGTTCTCCCCAACGGTAGGCGTCGGACCCCAGTCTTTTAAAATACTCTTGAAAAGTTAATCGAATTTTAGAAACGTCGCCGCCCGATGCCGCAATTTTAGCTACGGACGACAGTACGGCATAAACAGATCCGTGATATGGACTCCAAGAAGACAAATAAGGGTCAAAACCGTAGCTCATTAGGGTAATCGTATCTGTGGAACCTTTCAATACAGGAAGTTTCGCAATCATGGTTTGGGTCGGAGTAAGTTGGTATTTTCCTCCAAAAGGCATTGTTACCGAACCTGCTCCGATGGAGCTATCGAACATTTCAACCAGTCCTTTTTGCGAACATACGTTTAAATCCGACAAAGTATCCAGCCATAATTTTTTTATATTGTTTGTGGATTTCTTTTCTGCGAAATAATTCTTTTCTTGTCGAGGCATCTCCACTTGTACATCTACTTTTTGGTGTGCACCGTTAGTGTCAAGGAAAGCCCGGGAAAGATTTACAATTTCTTTACCTCTCCATTGCATTACTAAACGAGGACTTTCGGTTACTTGAGCAACCACAACTGCTTCGAGATTTTCTTCTTGAGCATATGCCAGCATGCGGTCCACATCTTTTGGGTCTACTACAATAGCCATACGTTCTTGTGATTCGGATATGGCTAATTCTGTACCATCAAGACCTGCGTATTTTTTGGGAACGTTATCGAGATCAATATTCAAACCGTCTGCCAGTTCTCCAATCGCCACCGATACTCCTCCTGCTCCAAAATCGTTGCATTTTTTTATTAACGAAGCTACTTCTTCGCGCCGAAATAAACGTTGTATTTTACGCTCCGTAGGAGCATTCCCTTTTTGTACTTCGGCACCACAGGTGTCAATAGAGGATTCTGTATGTGCTTTTGACGAACCTGTAGCTCCTCCACAACCGTCGCGACCGGTACGGCCACCCAACAAAATAATATAGTCGCCGGGATCCGAAGATAAGCGTTTTACGCAACGGCGTGGTGCAGCACCCATTACTGCTCCGATCTCCATACGCTTAGCCACATAATGGGGATGATATATTTCGTTTACTAATCCGGTTGCTAATCCGATTTGATTTCCATATGAACTATACCCGCGGGCAGCTACTGTAACAATTTTGCGTTGCGGTAATTTACCTTTCAGTGTTTGGTTCAATGGTAGTGTAGGATCTGCAGCTCCGGTAACCCGCATGGCTTGGTATACATAGGAACGTCCTGATAGCGGATCGCGTATGGCTCCCCCCAAACAGGTTGCCGCGCCTCCGAAAGGTTCAATTTCCGTAGGGTGGTTATGTGTTTCATTTTTGAAACTCACAAGCCATTCTTCTACCTCTCCGTCAACAGTAACCGGAACAACGATACTACATGCGTTAATTTCGTCAGATTCTTCTTGATCGTTTAATTTTCCGGAAACCTTTAGTTGTTTCATTGCCATGGTAGCAATATCCATCAAACAAACAAACTTATCTTTTCTGTTTTGATATAAAGCAGCACGATCCGAAAGATATTTATTGTAAGTACTTTCTATAGTGTTTTTATAATATCCTTCGTCAAAAGCAACATGAGCAAGTTCCGTTGAGAACGTGGTATGCCTGCAATGATCCGACCAGTAAGTATCCAACACTCGAATTTCCGTCATTGTAGGATTCCGGTGTTCTTCCGTTTTGAAATAATTTTGGATATGTGATAAATCATTAAGAGTCATTGCTAAGCCCAATGATTTATGCAAATCTGCCAGCTGCTTTTCATTCATCTGTGTAAAACCGTCCAGTATTGTTACATCTGCAGGTTCCTCAAATTGCGTTACCAATGTTTCAGGTTTCTTTTCATCGGTAAAACGGGAATCAACCGGATTGATACAATACGATTGAATCGCTTCTTTTTGCTCGGGAGTAAGAGACGCTGTTATGATATACGTAGTGGCAGATTTGATAATTGAGTTTTCATTTTCGTCAAGTAATTTAACGCATTGTTCCGCCGAATCGGCACGTTGATCAAATTGCCCGGGTAAATATTCTACAGAAAAACAAAAATCATTCTCATATATGGGAAACGTTTCCTCGTATACATCGTCTAAAGGAGGTTCCGAAAATACGGTTACGAGTGCTTTGTTATACGTCGCTTCCGAAATATTTTCTATGTCGTACCGGATCAATACTCGGACTTGTTCAGCTTGAATGTTTAGATAATTGTTCATTTCTTCGAACAATTCTTTTGCCTTTATGGCATAATCGGATTTTTTTTCTACGTAAATACGTCTTACTCCGTTCATATGATTTCCGTTTTATACTTGTTTGGGTAATATTATATTGTTGTTAGATGCTGGATTTGAGACAATCGCTTTTTCTGAAAATACGAAAATTCCACTTCATAACATATTCAAGTTGTTAGATTGATCATCGGCTTAAAACTATTATTGCAATGATAATCATTTATTATTGAAAGATTAACATGCAGACGGTGTCTGTTTTTGTTGCATACAAAAGTAGTACTTTTTTGTGAGAAAACCAATAAAGATATTCTTATAGAGAACATAAGATACAAGGATAATGAATTTTATATTTCGAATCTGTTTAAGAACCGATATTGACTTTTTTACTATTCAATGTACTAAAAAACATATATTTTTGTTATCAAACAATATGAAACCATTAGGAAAATATATAACGCGAAGTATGTTCGCATTGCTATTGATTTGTTTTTTCATGGGTTGTAAAAGCCAGTCTACAATGCCTAAACGGAAAAAGACCAGATGCAATACATGCCCGAAATTTAGTTATATCGAAACAGGTTATTTTCAATATGCGCTCCGAAATTGTAAACAAATATAAAGCAACATTATCTCAATATATTCCTTTAGAAGCTGTAGATTCCGTATTTGATTTTCTTCGAACGTATGGTGTGCATTTTAAAATAACCAGGCAACGAAAAACAAAGTTGGGCGATTATCGATGGCCGCAGTTGGATCAACATTATCATCAGATTACCATTAATGGAGATCAAAATCCATATGCTTTTTTAATTGTATTGATTCACGAATTTGCACATTTGAAAACATATTTGCAACATAAAAACAAAGTACAGCCTCATGGATTGGAATGGCAGCAAAATTATAGCCTATTGTTGTTGTCGTATGTTGAAAAAGGAGTTTTCCCTCGAGACATATCCCAATCGTTACGGAGGTATTGCATGCAATTACCTTTGAAAAATACGAGGGAGCGAGAAATGATGAAAATTGTAAAATGTTACAATACCGATTATGTAGAAGAACATTCGCTGACACTTTCCGACTTACCTTTAAATAGCGTTTTTGCTATAGCAGACGGTACAGTGTTTCGATCTCTTGAAAAATTGCGCACACGCTATAAATGTAAAAGATTGGATAATGATATGCTGTATTTAGTGCAAGGACATGCCTATGTTACACGGATTAAATAGTTTTGAGTATATGTTTTTGTTATAGGTATTCAATCTCTCGTATTGTATAGGTAATCGGTTTTCCGTCATAAAAATATTGCATTTCAATCCAATTTCCCATTGCATCGTATTTATATTTATAAATCTCCGTAATTTTTATCGAAGCATCCTCATCTGTCAGTACTTGTATTCGTTCTGTAATATTTCCCTGTTTATCATATTTGTATATACTCTCATGGTAAGGGAAATCATCTGCTGTATAAGTCGTCTCTTTAATAAGTTTTTCATGCTTATTGTAAAAACCCACTGCTCTCGATGCAACTCCACTTTCATCATAGGCATATCGAACATGTTGAATTTTGGAAGAATTTTCATCATAAACATATGAAATATTCGATTGCAGGTCGCCCAGTTTTTCCTCGATAAAAGAAAGACTGTCCGATAAATCCCCTAAAGGGCTTTGGAATAAGTATTCGCATATTTTCGTTATGTAGCCGTCTTGATCAGAATAAAATACCGTTTGAGACAAAGGAATTCTTGTAGGGAGGGTATAACGTGTTTTGTATTGTTTAAAAAGCTCTCCGTCGAATGTATAAATCGTTTTTCGTCTCAAATTACCATTCGTACTTGTCGACGTATAGGCAATATTGCCATTGAGTTGATAAAAATACTGTGTGAAAATGGTATCTGAATGCGTTATAATTTCCGTTTTTTCTATTATCATACCCTGAGGATTGTACACATATAAAGTATGCATATCCGGTGTTTTTTGTTCGCGTATATGTCCCGTCGAATCGAATATGATAACCGTTTGCGAATGAAATTGTTTTTCATTGCTTACGTATTGGTAAAGGGTGGTTCCCATGGTTTTTATGTTTCCATTTAATGAGACAGAGGGATTACCCTTCTGCGAAAATGCAGATATATAGGTAATTGCAAAAAACATTCCGAATATAATTTGAGTTTTCATCTGAATAAGATTTTACCTTTATTGGATTTTGCGGTTATTTATCTATAAAATGTCAAAGTGGAATAACACGTGATATAAACCAAATGTTGTGCAACTCCAAAGAGATTGAATACTATACGAGCTATGTCGGTTCATAAATGAATTCTTTAAAGGCAATCTAAAGAGCTGCTTTTCTATTAGTTGCTACATAAAGGAGAATTATAATTTGTTTTTCAACTCCTGAATACGTACATAAGATTCGTGTATACGTTTTTTTGTGATTTTTCCTTCTTTTACTTTTTTGTATATTATGTCAATCGCTTTAAGAACAATTTTATTATCGTATGTTTCTCCGTTATTTGATAAACAGAGTAGGTCCGCTCCAGCTAAGATTGCAAGCTCCAAAATTTTGTCGAAAGGGTATTGCTTTACCATAGCACCCATGGCTAGATCGTCAGTAACTACAACACCTTGAAAATGTAATTTATTTCGGAGTAATTCTGTAATTGTATTGTATGACAAAGTTGCAGGGTAAACAGAATCTAAGTTCGCGTTGAAAACATGGGAAGTCATAATCATGTCCACACCATTTTTTTCAATAAGTTCTCTGTAAGGGATTAATTCTCGTTCACTCCATGATTCTGAAACAT
>CAYYUE010000042.1:0-13796 GCA_964474745.1 uncultured Bacteroidaceae bacterium
AACGTAACCAATTGTTATTTAGCAATTATAGTTATGCTCAGAAGGTGCAATTGTATGAAGCAATGACTGATTTTTTTTCAGAAAATAAAAAAGAACTTTTCGAGCAGAATATTCAAAATCGAACGCGTCATATTACAGTTGTATTAGAAGATATTTACCAATCGCAGAATGCCAGTGCAGTATTACGTACTTGCGATTGTTTTGGGATACAAGATGTATATGTTATAGAAAATCAATATGAATATACGTTAAACCCTGATGTGGCTTTAGGAGCATCGAAATGGGTAAATTATTTTCGATACAATAAACAGAATGAAGATAATACTTCGATAGCACTACGTCAGTTGAAGGAAAAAGGATATAAAATTGTAGCTACTATGCCTCATGAAAATGATATGATGTTGCCGGATTTGGATATTTCGGATCCTATCGCATTGGTTTTTGGTACTGAAAAAACAGGCCTTTCAGAGACCGCTATACAACAAGCGGATATGTATGTTAAAATTCCAATGTATGGATTTACCGAAAGTTTTAATATTTCGGTATCAGCGGCATTAAGTGTATTTTATTTAACTGAGAAAATGCGAAATAAGCCCAACTTGAATTGGAAACTTTCGAGTGAAGAACAAATAGAACAAAAATTATATTGGGCAAGACAAGTAGTACGTGAAGCAGATTCCATTTTTCAAAAACTTGCAAACAATTTACATTTACCTCACGTAGAAGTCTTGTAATACAAATAGATAGCAGGATTGCATGAATGTATGTTATCATGTAATAATGGATTTTATATAATCAGTGTAAAAGAAAGGTTTTTATATAATGGAATTTTCGTCGAATGATAATTTATTAATGAGAAAGAACTGTTAACCTACCCTTGAGAGGATTTTGAAAACCCAAAAAAAAACTGTACATTTGCATCCAAAAAATAACATCAACGTGGATACTTTAAAATACAGTTTGAGAGGTGTTTCTGCATCAAAAGAAGATGTACATGCTGCGATAAAGAATATTGACAAAGGCCTTTATCCGAAAGCATTTTGTAAAATCATTCCCGATATATTGGCAAACGATAGTGACTACTGTACTATTATGCATGCCGATGGAGCTGGAACGAAATCATCTTTGGCATACTTGTATTGGAAAGAAACTGGAGACATATCCGTATGGAAAGATATTGCTATTGATGCTATTGTGATGAATTTAGACGATTTGTTGTGTGTAGGAGTTACAGATTCTATTTTGCTTTCTTCAACAATAGGCCGAAACAAAAATTTGATTCCTGGCGAGGTTATTTCAGCTATTATTAACGGTACCGAAGAGTTTTTGGCTCAAATGCGCGATTTGGGAGTCGGAATTTATTCAACAGGTGGAGAAACTGCAGATGTAGGCGATTTGGTTCGTACGATTATTGTTGATTCTACAGTTACAGCTCGAATGAAACGTTGTGATGTTATTTCCAATCATACGATTGCTGCCGGAAATGTTATTGTAGGATTGAGTTCCTTTGGGCAAGCTTTGTATGAAACAAGATATAATGGAGGTATGGGCAGTAATGGATTAACCTCCGCACGTCATGATGTATTTAGTAAATATTATGCAGAAAAATATCCCGAAAGTTACGATGTAAATTTACCCAAGGACGTAACGTATTGTGGGAATTTATTGTTGACATCACCCACTGAAGTGATTGGTATAGATGCCGGAAAAATGGTCTTGTCGCCAACAAGAACATACGCTCCTATCATAAAAGAAGTGTTATCGAACTATCGCAATAAGATTTGTGGAATGATACATTGTAGTGGCGGTGCTCAAACGAAGGTGCTTCACTTCATAGAAAATTTGCATGTAATAAAAGAGGATTTATTTCCAATTCCTCCTTTGTTTAAAATGATTCAAGAGCAAGCTAGTACTGATTGGAAAGAAATGTATAAGGTTTTCAACATGGGGCATCGAATGGAAATTTACACCGATAAAGAAACGGCTCAAGATATTATTCAAATTTCAAAATCGTTCCGGGTAGATGCTAAAATTGTAGGATATTGTGAGGAGTATAAGGGCAAAAAGGTAACTGTGAAATCTGAAAAGGGTACTTTTGAATATGAGGGATAGATGATGACTATTAAAATTTTTAGTAAGAATGGCTGATGCATACTCAAATAGGAGTGGAGTAATTAAAATTATATTTATTGTAGTAGGTGTTATATTTATTATCCGGCTTTTTTTCTTACAAATTATTGATAATAAATATAAAGATTTAGCAGAGCGTAATGCTTTTCGATATATTACACAATATCCGGCTCGAGGTTTAATTTATGATAGAAACGGTAAACTTCTTGTTTACAACGAAGCTGTTTACGACTTAATGGTTATCCCTCGACAGGTTCGAGACTTGGATACTGTTTTGCTTTGCGAGTTGTTGAGTATTACCAAAGATGAGTTTCTTTTAAAAATGGAAAAAGCACGGGCTTATTCAACGTATGTACCCTCTGCTTTTTTGAAGCAGATATCGAAAGAGGAGTATGGAGGATTACAAGAAAAATTATATAAATTCAAAGGTTTTTATGTACAATCTCGTACACTGCGAAAATATGAAAGGCCTATTGCAGCACATGTATTGGGGTATATTGGAGAGGTGGATGAGCGGGAGATTCAGAATAATCCGTATTATAAACAAGGAGATTATATTGGAAAAAGTGGATTGGAGAAATCATACGAGGAAATTTTGCGAGGTCAAAAAGGGAAAAAAATAGTGTTGGTAGATGTCCACAATCGTGAAAAAGGAAGCTTTCAAGACGGTCTCAATGATACAGCGGCTATTGCTGGATATAATTTGTGTTCTACTTTAGATGCCGACTTACAAGAATATGCAGAGAAATTGATGGCCAATAAACGAGGTAGTATTGTGGCCATAGAACCTTCGACAGGTGAGGTTTTGGTGTTTGTATCCGCACCGACGTACGATCCTAATTTATTAGTAGGGCGTATACGAGGTGCCAATTATAAAAAACTTTCCGAAGACATCAGTAAACCTTTGTTCAATAGAGCTTTGATGGCAACATATCCTCCGGGATCTATTTTTAAAATAGCTCAGGCAATGATCGGCTTGGATTTAGGAGTAATTGTTCCCAATACCGGATTTTCCTGCGATAGGATTTTGGGATGTCATAATCATCCTAGTGCCAATTCGGTGCGGGATGCTATTAAAATGTCGTGTAATCCTTATTTTTATTATACTTATCGGCGGATTATACAACAAGGAAAGTATGCCAATATATATAAAGATAGCCAATATGGACTTACAGAATGGCATGATTATATGTTGCAGTTTGGGTTTGGACAACGATTGGCTATTGATTTACCGAGTGTGCAATCCGGTGTAATTCCGGATACGGCACTTTACAACAAATGGTATGGGAAAGACCGTTGGGCGTTCTCTACAATTTATTCAAACAGTATTGGACAAGGTGAGGTATTGATAGTTCCTATTCAAATGGCTAACTTTGCAGCATTGATAGCCAATAGAGGATATTATTATACACCGCATTTGATTCGTTACTACGGTGAAGATTCGATTCGAAATGCGGAGTTTTATAAGCGTCATGAAACAGGAATATCTCGCGATAATTTTGAAATAGCAGTTAATGGAATGTATGATGTTGTTCATGAACCCGGAGGTACTGCTCGAAGAGCAAATATTGAAGATATCCCTATTTGTGGAAAAACGGGGACGGCTGAAAATATAGGGATCGATCACTCTGTATTTATATGCTTTGCTCCTAAAGATAATCCAAAAATAGCGGTATCGGTATACGTGGAAAATTCTGGTGCCGGTGGTACTTGGGCAGCTCCTATTGCTAGTTTGATTATTGAAAAATATTTGAGAGGTGAAGTGAAGCGTGCCGAATACGAGAAAATATACATGGAAACAAATCCGTGTCAGAAATTGCCGCTGCAACGCAACATAAAACATCGAAAGAAATCATGACAAGAAATTCGGAACAAAACATATTTGCCAATATTGATTGGATTACAGTACTTATCTATTTGTTTATTGTTCTTTTCGGATGGATGAATATATATGCTGCCGTATACGATGAAACAGCCGCAAATATATTGGATTTGTCGCGGCAACATGGAAAACAACTGCTGTGGATTGGAATTGCTTTTCTAATAGCGATATTTACACTTATTATTGATGCTCGTTTTTTTTCTACTACAGCTTATATCATTTATGGACTGGTATTTTTATTGTTGATAGTGGTCCTTTTTACAGCTACCGTAACGAAAGGAGCTACATCATGGATATCGATAGGTGCATTTAAATTGCAACCTTCCGAATTTGCGAAATTTGCTACAGCATTGGCTTTTTCAAAATATTTGAGTACAATTGATGTGGATTTAAAGAAGATGCAAACAAAAGTAATTGCATTTTTGATTATTGGAATTCCCGCACTAATGGTATTTTTACAACATGATATGGGGTCAACCCTTGTATTCGGAAGTTTCCTATTGCCCTTGTATCGGGAAGGTTTATCCGGAAAGATATTGATTTTGGGAATAGTGGTGGTATTTCTATTTGTAATGACGTTAGCAATAAATCAGTATATTGTAATAGGGGTATTGGCATTAATTGCAATTTGTTACATTTTTTTATGGTTAAATAAAAATAAGCGGACACTTCGTACTATTTTAAAAGTGGTTACTATTTTTATAGGATGTAGCTTATTTGTATTATCCGTCGATTTTGTGTTTGAAGAAGTATTGGAATCACACCAGAAAGATCGTATATATGTACTTTTAGGAAAAAGTAACGATCCTAAAGGAATTGATTATAATGTAAATCAGTCCAAAATAGCAATTGGGTCAGGGCAACTTATAGGAAAAGGCTTTTTAGAAGGAACGCAAACCAAATATAATTTTGTTCCGGAACAAGAAACGGATTTTATTTTTTGTACGGTAGGCGAGGAATGGGGTTTTGTTGGATCAGCGCTAGTCGTAATGGTGTATATATACTTATTGATACGATTAGTGAAAATGGCTGAAAGACAGAGATCTATGTTTGCCCGCATATATGGTTATTCGGTAGCGAGTATTTTATTTATGCATGTGCTAATTAACATAGGTATGGTTCTTGGGGTTGTTCCGGTAATCGGAATTCCTCTTCCTTTTTTTAGTTATGGAGGATCTTCATTACTTGCGTTTACATTGCTGTTGTTTGTTTTTATACGGCAAGATGCTACACGGAATCAACTTTTATAGATTTTGAATTATTTTTTTAGATATTGTAATTGTAATAGAAAATGGGAAAAAATACAGAGAATAAATGTTCATTTTGCGGACAACCAGAGTCGAAGACAAAGATGCTACTTCATGGTATTGAGGGAATGATATGTGATGCATGTGTTGAACAAGCTAATCTTATCGTGAAAGAGAACATGCAATCACGAAAATCTTTTACGTTGGATGTAAAAACACCACAAGAGATAAAAAAACATCTGGATCAATACATCATAGGTCAAGAAGATGCTAAGAAGGTGCTTTCGGTTGCCGTATACAATCATTTTAAACGTTTGCAATATTTGCAGAAGAAAAAAGATAAGAACGATGTTGAAATAGAAAAATCGAATATTGTTATTGTTGGAGAAACTGGAACAGGGAAGACACTAATGGCCCGTACGATAGCGCGAATACTGAATGTCCCATTTTGTATAGCCGATGCAACAGTACTTACCGAGGCGGGCTATGTAGGAGAAGATGTAGAAAATATTTTGACTCGTTTGCTACAAGCTGCCGATTATGATGTACAAGCTGCGGAACGAGGAATTGTATTCATTGATGAGATTGATAAAATTGCTCGTAAAAATGATAATCCATCCATTACTCGAGATGTATCCGGAGAAGGTGTTCAGCAAGCCTTGTTGAAATTACTGGAAGGGGCCATTGTAAACGTTCCTCCGCAAGGAGGCCGGAAACATCCCGAACAAAAAATGATAGAGGTAAATACTCAAAATATTTTGTTTATATCAGGAGGGGCATTTGATGGTATTGACCGTATTATTGCCTCACGAATGAAAGCTCATGTAATAGGATTTAACGAAAGTAAAAATCGAAATGAAATTGATAAAAATAACATATTACAATATGTATTGCCTCAGGATTTGAAAAAATTTGGATTAATACCCGAATTAGTAGGACGTTTCCCCGTATTGACTTATTTAAATCCATTAGATAGAAAAGTGTTGCGAAAAATACTTACTGAACCAAAGAATGCTTTGGTAAAACAGTATCAAAAGCTTTTTGAAATGGACAATGTCGTATTAGAATTTGATACAGCTACATTGGATTTGATTGTAGATAAAGCTATTGAATATAAATTGGGGGCTCGCGGGTTACGTTCTATTATGGAGTCTATTATGACAGATATTATGTTTGATTTACCCCAACAAAGTAATGAAACAAAAATTCGAATTACGAAGAAAATGGCAATAGAAAAAATTAAACAATTGAAAATTAATAGTTCTATGAAAGAATAAAAACTAATAGAATACTTATTTACAAATTAAAAAAATAAAATCATGAGAAAAATAGCAATTTTGACATTTATGTGTTGCTTTGTATTGCAAATTTTTGCACAAAAAAAAGGTGTATCCATCACAGGAACAAGTAATATTTCTCCTCAAGCTGGAGTAGAAGAAATAAAATTACCGGATTATGAAAAAGGCGGTGGTATTCCTTTGATGGAGGCATTACAACGGAGGGAAACATCGCGTAATTTTTCACCAGAAGATCTCCCGTTGCAAGAATTATCAAATATATTATGGGCAGCGAATGGAATTAATCGCCCGGAGAATGGAAAACGTACCGCACCATCGGCTCGGAATGCTCAAGAAATAGATATTTATGTATTTATGCATAATGGAGTATTTTTATATAATCCCGAAAAACATATGTTGTCGATAGTTGTAAAGGATGATTTGCGTAGAAAAATTAGTGAACAGAAATTTTATGAGGAAGTCCCTGTTGTATTAGTATATGTTGCTAATTATGACAAAATGGGAGATTTTTCTAAAGAAAGTCGTGATTTTTATTCGGCGGCCGATGTCGGATTTATAAGCCAAAATGTATATTTATATTGTGCCAGTTCTAAATTGGCAACAGTTGTATGTGGCGCTATTAATAGAGAGTTAGTACAAAAAGTATTAGATGTTAAAAATGGTAAAGTACTATTCGCTCAACCAGTAGGGTATCACCAGTAAACCAATGTATAATCGACACATTGGATTCCTTGGAATTGTATTGTATAGGTAACGAAACAATACAATTCCTTTTATTTTTATGTTTCAATGAAAAAAATAGAAGTTTATTTCCAATAAATATTTTGCCTGTAAACAATTGCCGGATTTCCGGACAAAACAACATTGTTATAAGGATATTTTGAAGATAATCTGGACCCTGCTGCAATTACTACCTGATTTCCAATACGTGTTCCTTTTAGAAGTATGCAGTTGCAACCGCACCAAACATTATCTCCGAAAATAATGGCACGGTCTTCATTTAGCATTTTATGAGTAATGCTATCATATATTGCATGTTGGTCGGTATCCATAATTAGGCAATGCCATGATAATAAATTGTTATTACCAAAAGAGATGGTGTTGTTACAAATAATATTTGAATTTGATGTTACGTTGAAATTAGAACCGAAAGTTAAACACCCTGTTTCGGTAACATATATATGACACCCTATTCCGATTTTACATTTTCCTTGAAAAAAGATTTTTCCTTGAATATCTATTATGGTATGGTTACTTCGAAAATCACATATTTGAGTATGTCCGAATCCGATTTTTACTACCCCCGTCTTCATTATTTCGCTTGTTAGTAAAATAGTTCCCGATAGGTGCTGTATGCGAGTTTTGTGTGAAATTAAAATAGGTATATAAATGGCTTGTTTGAATGGCAGCATCCGAAAATTGAAATATAATGATTTTGGAAACCCCAAAATATAACGAATAAGTATTCGAAATTTATCGCGAGAAGAAAGGCTCATTTGTTATTGTTTTTATTCGATGTGTGTTCGAAATAGGATTGAATCAATAATTCGGCTGCTTTATAACCGCTTATTTTTTCAGATAGAATCTTATTTTTGGCTATTATAAGCTCTTCTTTGATAAGAGGGTTGGTATAGAAATGTTCACATAGTGAAGTATTGATAGTTTCATATAAAATACGGATATTTTGTTCCTGACGTTTTTTATAGAAAAAACCGTTCCCTTTCGTATAGAGAATGTATTTCATTACGTTGTTCCATAGCTCTTCAATACCTTTATGTGTACGAGCTGAGCAGAGCATTACTTTTGGCATCCATCCAGATTCAGGCATGGGGAATAGATGAAGCGCATTCCGAAATTGAGAAGCGGCCAATTCCGATTTGGTATGGTCAATATCGGATTTATTGATCGCGATCATATCCGCCATTTCCATAATGCCCCGTTTGATTCCCTGTAACTCATCCCCGGTATTTGCTAGTTGTAATAATAGAAAAAAATCTACCATAGAATGTGCAGCTACTTCGGATTGTCCTACACCTACTGTTTCAACAATAATAATGTCGAATCCGGCGGCCTCGCAAAGTACAATGATTTCGCGTGTTTTACGTGCTACTCCTCCCAATGAACCTGCACTTGGAGAAGGTCGAATAAATGCATTCGGATCAATTGAAAGCTCCTCCATTCGGGTTTTATCACCTAGAATACTACCGCCTGAGCGTTCGCTGCTAGGATCGATAGCCAGTACCGCTACTTTTTGATTATGAGAGGTTAGCATTTTTCCTAATGTCTCTATTATGCTGCTTTTTCCTGCACCGGGTACACCGGTAATCCCTAATCGTATGGATTTTCCGGAATATGGAAGACAATGTTCAATCACGCTTTGTGCTTTTTCTTGATGTGCTTGTAAAGTGCTTTCAACTAGCGTGATAGCTTGACTTAGTAATGTGCGATTGCCATGCACGATTCCCGTTACTAGTTCTTCAACTGTGGGTTCAGCTTTTTTTAACGCTTTAACATGAGACACATACGATTCATTTACTATTTTAGGTTGTTCAATACCCTTTTGTACGTTGAGCGCCGATTCGTAATCGAAGTTGCTATGTAATTTTTTGTCATTCATAAATTTCCGGATTTATTACTATTGTCAATATTCAGGGTGAAGTTGTCATCTTTTCAGAAAATCTGACAGTAATCTTGGATTGATAAGACATCACTGTTCTTTTTTTTGATTGCTGATTGTGTTATCGATATGAGAAAGAACAGTGATATGGAAATTATTGTTTATGGAAAATGGTTGCGGAGGCTTGTGCTTTCGGAGTAATTACTAAATCATTGATACAAACGTGATCGGGTAATGTGGCAACATAATAAATGGTGTTTGCGATATCGGAGCCTGTAAGAGGTGTATATCCTTTGTATACATTGTCCGCACGTTGTTGATCTCCTTTGAAACGAACGATGGAGAACTCCGTTTCGACAGCTCCGGGAGCTACATTGGTTACTTTAATTCCATAAGGTACCATATCCATTCGCATGGCTTTTGAAAGCGTATCTGCAGCACTTTTAGTAGCACAGTATACATTTCCGTTTAAGTATGTTTCTTTTCCTGCAATGGATGCAATATTGAATACATGTCCTTTTTTATGCATGACCATCCAAGGCAAGACCTTGCGACTTACATACAAAAGTCCTTTTATATTTGTATCGATCATACGCTCCCAATCGTCGACAACCCCCTCTTGAATAGGACCTAACCCAACAGCTAATCCTGCATTGTTTATTAAAATATCAATATTGCGCCATCCTTCGGGTAAACTATCAAATGCTTTGTCTACGGCTTCACGATTGCGAACGTCAAAGTGTAAGGCAATTAAGTCAATATGGTAATTTGCAACGAGTTCTTCACCAAATTCTTGCAATACTTCTTTGCGGCGACCTGTTATAATTAAATTATAACCATTCTTAGCAAATATTGTTGCTGTAGCACGACCAATACCGGACGTGGCTCCGGTTACACATACGATTTTACTCATTTTTTATTGATTTATAAGAGATTGAATACATACGTTTTTTACTTTCATTATGTGCAAATTTACATCAAATTCTTGAAAGATCATAGATGTCTATTTTTATAATTACAAATTTGGAATTCGCAAAATAAGAGCCGATTGAACGAATTAATTTTTTGATATGATATGACTTTAATTTCGAATGATAAGAATAGAGAAATATATTGAAGTTTATTCTTTTGAAAATAAAAAGATTATCATATAATATGAGCCATAAAAAAGCTATAAATGGGTATTTATATATGTTTTGGCAGGGAAAGTAACTATAAAGTATAATTGTACGGAGTGTTTTAAGGTATATTTTGAGAAAATTTATAGAGTCATATTTTATTTTTATGATATAGCAGGTGTATTCCTTTTTTGCAAAACAATATGTATTTTAAAAGGTGGTTTAAGAGTGAAATATGAGAGATTTTGGAATTGGGTGTGTATAATTTTGAAGTAATAAAATTAGAGATGATATAATAAGTCGAAAATACGGCTTTGTGTTTCGATAAGAGAAGATGAGAGCAATGGCTTACGAATTTCCGATTCGGATAGATTAAATCCTTGCGATAAATATTGCCAATATTCTTTTGTTTTGCGCATTTTAGAAATTTCCGGCATTTCGCATGTATCTATTTCAGAGAAAAGGGCCTCAACAAAACAAAGTTGCAATTGAAATTTTGTTTTGGGTGTAAACTCGGTCATTTTTTCATTAGTACTTGTTTTAGCAAAATGGGCATGTTGATACAGGGCGTGATGTTTGATCTCTAGAGGAAGAGTAGGATTTAGAATAATGCCTCTTCCGATCATAAAATCTTTTATTTGAGGGAATTGTTGCTGTATATTTTGATAATCGTTTAGCGTTCTGATGTCACCATTAAATATAATTTGATGAGAAAGCAAAGGAACTATTTTATGGAGAGTTTCCAGATATAAAGCTCCACAATATAGTTGCGTCCCAATGCGAGGGTGTATCGTTATCGTTTTTAAAGCAAAAGAGTTTAGGATAGGGATCAAGTTGAAAATTTCAGCTTCATAATAATAACCCAATCGCATTTTAATAGAAAGTTGAGCTGAAATATTAGGAACTACATGTTTTAAAATTCGTTCGACATCAGCAGGGTAGGGTAGCAATCCGGATCCACGTTTTTTTTGTGTTACACGTGGTACCGGGCATCCAATGTTCCAGTTAATTTCTTTGTATCCCAATTCAAAAAGCCTGTTCGAGAGATTTATAAATTCAGGAATTTCATTACCTAAAATTTGTGGGATAACGGGTATGGAATCAACATTGTTTTCCGGTAAAACATCTCGGATTTTTTTCTGGGCATTTGATAAGTCGCCGTGAGTTAACGACAAAAATGGACTTATTGCCATGTCCATAGCACTTCCCAAAACTTTGTAATATGCTTTACGAAACAAAACTTCGGTAAGTCCTTGCATTGGAGCTAGGTAGAGCATTGGAAGCTTATTTCTATGATAAATATTGAATAGTGCGAATGGTTGTTTTTATCGGAATATCATCCATGAATTCCTCTTGTTTTGTCCAGTTACCATTCGAATCATAATTTGAATAACGATATGTAGTAATCATTTGTACACTTCCATCTTGCTCGTAAGCAATTTGTTTTGTCATATTATCATTTTCATCGTATGTATACGTCCATCTTTCAGTAGAGGTAAATTCGTCTTTTGTATGCCAGGTTTCTTCTATTTTATTGCCCCTGTCATCATATTTTAATTCTCTTTGAGTATTGGAACCATTCGCATGAAAACCTGTATATTCGATTGTATTTCCAACTTCATCATAAAAGGATTCCCATTTCGTAGACAACATTCCTTGATAATAAACCGATTCTGTGATAATAAATTCGTTTTCATCATGTTCGCATATTGTTTTAGTATATAGCGAACCATCGGAATTATACCAACATTCTTCTTCTTTTATGTTGTTTTCGTTATACTTATAGACTAATTTCGAAGAATTATTTTTGTTCTCAGGCATCGAAATATGTTGCTCACAGATATTGCCTTGTTCATTGAAAAGAATTTCTGTGATCAAAGAAGGAGACTCTTCTTGTGTGAATATGGTTTCTTCCTCGTCTGAAACAATATCATAAGAAGTTTCGGTAATAGATTTGATGGCTCCATTGAGGTTTAAGCGTTCAATATCATTCTTTTTCATGCTGATGTGTCATTTTTATGTGGTGATTTTTGATAATAGATGAAAATGGTTAATTTTTATATTTAAGCCATTTCCATAGCTCTTTATAGGTGATTTTTTTCCCATACATTAAAATTCCCGTACGATATATTTTGGCAGCCACCCATGTACATCCGATAAATGTAACGAGTAACGCTCCTATAGAAACCCATATTTGCCATATGGGAATACCGAAAGGGATTCGAACCATCATGGATATAGGAGAGGTAAACGGTATTATGGAGAGCCAAACAGCTAATGATCCACCTGGAGCATTAAGTACAGAAGGAGTTAATAATAAAGCCAAAAGTAAGGGAATTGTGATAGGCAAAATAAACTGTTGGGAGTCCGTTTCATTTTCTGTTACAGATCCTACTGCTGCAAATAATGTTGCATACAGCAAATATCCTAAAATGAAATAAAAAAGAAACAAACCAATAATAACATCAAAATTGATAGAAAATAACCCTTGCATCAATTCGGGTAATTTGTCCATAGGTTGGTTTATTTGTTCGACAACAGAAGTTCCTTTCGTAGCAATAGAAGCAACTGTTTGTTCATTATCCAACCGTGCAAAAATGTCCGCATTTGAAATTTGGATAACAGTAAAAGCTCCAAATGATAATACAATCCATAATAAAAACTGAGTAAGTCCGACCAAAGCGATACCAATCACTTTTCCCATCATGAGTTGAAACGGACGTATTGAAGAAATCATAACTTCGATAATTCTATTGGTTTTCTCTTCGATAACCCCACGCATGACTTGTGACCCAAACATAAAGATTACGATATATATAAGAAAAGCCAACGCAAATCCGATAACAGTTTTAATCTCTATAAAATCAGTACGTCCTGTTTGTAAATCTTGGGTATGTAGTTGTATAGTAGTACTGTTAATAACATTATAATCTTCTTTGGAGATGTTATGAACTTCCAAAAGGATATTGTTTTTGAGCATTTTCTGGATTTGAGCATCGATATCTGATTTTACAGATATTCCGGGTACATCTGAATTGTAGTATAAATAAGCATCGGACGGAATGCGGCCTTCTGTTTTTGGAATATATACAATAGCAGTATATGTATCGTTGTTTTTTAGTTCCGATTGAGCTGTTTTAATATCGAGTTTATATGAATACTGTATTTCGTTGTTGGAATGGAATGAATGGAAAAGTTGTGTTTCGTCCACAACCATAACTTTTGTTTTCTCGAATGAATTTATTGATAGATATATTGGAATGGCATACAGGGTAGCCATCAAGATGGGAATCAAAATGGTCATGAACCAAAACGATTTCTTTTTTACGCGTGTAAAATATTCACGCTGTACAACTAATAATACTTTTTTCATTCCTTATACATTGTGTAAATATCAGTAATGTAGAATTAAGAGATAAAATTCTTTAGTATTTTGAGAATAAAAGCATTGCAAAATTACTAAATTTTCTATGATTATTTATTTCGGATAGTAAATTTTCTGAT